>JACQEQ010000056.1 GCA_016200445.1 Gammaproteobacteria bacterium
ATTTGAAAGCGGCGTGAACATCGACCAAAGCCCGATCGGCCGCACACCGCGCTCCAATCCGGCCACCTATACCGGCTTGTTCGGACCGATCCGGGAATTATTTGCGCAAACCCCCGAAGCGCGCGCACGCGGTTATCAACCCGGCCGCTTCAGTTTTAATGTCAAGGGCGGGCGCTGCGAAGCCTGCCAAGGCGACGGCGTGCTCAAGGTCGAAATGCATTTTTTGCCCGACATCTACGTGCCCTGCGACGTGTGTAAAGGCAAACGCTACAACCGCGAAACACTGGAAGTGCGCTACAAGGCCAAGTCCATTCACGAAGTGCTGGAGATGACGGTCGAAGATGCACGCGCGTTTTTCGATGCGGTACCGGCGCTGGCGCGCAAGCTGCAGACGCTGGTCGATGTAGGCTTGAGTTACATCCGTCTCGGCCAAAGCGCGACTACGTTATCGGGCGGCGAAGCGCAGCGCGTGAAACTGTCGCGCGAATTGTCAAAACGCGATACCGGTAGCACGCTATATATTCTCGACGAGCCCACCACCGGCCTGCATTTCTACGACATCGAGCAACTGCTGCGCGTGCTGCACCGGCTGCGCGACCACGGCAATACCATCGTGGTGATCGAACACAACCTCGACGTGATCAAAACCGCCGACTGGGTCATCGACCTGGGTCCCGAAGGCGGCGACAAAGGCGGTGAAATTCTCTGCACCGGCACGCCCGAAGAGTTGGTTACACACAGTCGTTCGTATACCGGGCACTACCTTAAGCCGGTGCTGGAGCGCGATAGCCTTCCGCAACTTACAGCTGCATCAGCATAGCGACGTGGCCTCACTGCGACGATGTCTAGCGCTCGCAATCCTGCTGACCACACTACTACTCAACGCCTGTTTGGTCCGCGTGGCCTACAACAACGCAGATTGGTTGTTAATTTGGAAATTGGATAGCGCCTTTGATCTCACCTCGCCGCAAAAAGACTTTCTCGGCGCACACCTGCGTGAGCAATTGCGCTGGCATCGTACGCACGAACTTGCAAACGCTATTACATTTCTACAACGCACGCAGGCCGCTGCAGCAGACGGCTTAACCCAAGGTGAACTCGAAGACACGGTGGCGGCGCTCACCACTCTGCGCAATACACTGTCCGACCGTCTTGCCGCTGATAGTGCTGAATTCTTTGCGCAAGTATCGGATGACCAACTGGAATATCTGCAAAAATCTCTGAACAAAGCCAATAAAGATTGGGAAAAGCGCGCTAATTTACCACCCAACAAACGCAGCGCAGAGCGTACCGAACGTATTCTGGGTATTGTCACGGACTGGATCGGCTCGCTCAGCGGGGCACAGGAAAAACAACTTACGCAGTCGATCGAACATCTTCCCGACGTGCTTGAAATTTGGCTAGACCATACCAAACAACGCCAACAACAATTTGTCGAGATCGTGCGCTCCGCACGCACTGATCGCACTGACGCGAGCCACGCGTTCGTAGCATGGATTACCGCCGAGGCTATGCCGCCCGAGCTCAAAATTCATCGCGCTGCGGTCTATGAGCTGATTCTTGAAATCGACAAACTATGCACCCCAAAACAACACGAGTATTTTAACCGCAAACTGCAGGGTTGGATCGACGATCTACAACTGGCGCTTACACAAGGCGCTACATAAAAGTGACTCTCACTAAAACAATACGAGCGTCACTAAACTTACCCTCTGATGCACACACTACGAAAATATCTACCCGTTTGTAACTAAAGACCGCTCGCTGATTCGCGAGCTCCAGCCACCTTTGGCAATCGCAACCAGAGCTTCACTAATGAGATTTAGATTAAATCGTTGTTCTTCAATTCTTGCTTGATGTAAGCGTAATAAATGGGCGCGCAGATGACACCCGCCATTCCAAAAATGGCTTCCATAATAATCATTGCGATGAGCAGCTCCCACGCGGCGGCGTGAATGCGCAAGCCGATGATGCGTGCGTTGAGAAAATATTCAGCCTTATGCACGACGATGAGAAAAAATAACGATGCGACGGCAATCGCAATCGAGTGACCGAAGCTGACCAGCACAATGGCGACGTTCGAAATCAAATTGCCAATCACCGGAATAAGGCCGGCAATAAAAGTAATGGCTATCAGCGTTTTCGCCAGCGGCAAATTCACGCCGATGGCGGGCAATACAATCAGCAGATAGATCGCAGTGAATGTGGTGTTGATCGCCGAGATTTTCGCCTGTGCGAACATCATCATTCGAAATGATGTACCAAGAAACTCGGCGCGTTGCGCAAGCGCGTGTACGAACATTGTACTTTGTTTATCAAATAAGGTTTCGCGCAACGCGATGACACCACCGATGATCATGCCTACAACAATATAGGCCAGCGCGCGCAGCGTATTCATGCCGATGCTTTTTAATTCCTCGGCATGAGTTCGCAGCCACTCGACCGCCGTGAAACGTAATGTATCCGCATCTGGCGGCAAGACATTTTGAATAAATAATGGAAGACTGCTCTTCGAGTGGTCGATGATGACAGCAAGTTGTTCCATGAGATGGGATACATCGCCATTATCCGAACGCAAAAATGCAATCAAACCGAAGAGCGCAAGTGCGACAGACGTGATTACGGCGGCAGTCAGTAACCCAACAGATACAAACGCCGCCCGTTTTCCCGCCACCTTTTCGAGGCGTAACGCGGGAACCAGGATGTGAACCAACTCATAGACCACCAAGCCGCTGAGTAATGCCGGAAGTAGGTGCAATACCAAAACACCGATCAGAAAGGCCGCCATTAATATCCATGCGCTGAGATCAAAACCGGTGACACGTGAAGTATTCGAAGTGTTATTTGTCATGTTGAAATACTAACCGATAGCGACCTCCCACCACTGCGCTGTTTTGTTAGCTGGCTATCTTTATCTATACCCACCGCGCCAAAAAAGTAAGTTTCATGGCGCCGGTTTGTTGTTCGCGAAGACGCGAGGCACTGCGTGGTGATCGTGACCCTCACACCGCACCGCAGTGATGCGATTCATGAGCGCTGGCCGCGTGTTGTTTAACCGGCGCCCTCGGCGCACCCGGCCATACCAGGCAAGGAAACCAGCCGCGACGCCCAAGACGATAAAAGTCAACGATAAGGGGAAGTCGAAGAACCAAGCCAATATTTTTTGTGCACTTGGCCAGACGCTGTGAATCATGTTGGGGTATTCAATGCCCATCCACTCCGCAAGCGCAGACAGCGGCATCGGAATCCACTCGCCTGACCTTAACCAGAGATAGATTTGGGAGAGTACGGTTGCAGTGGCGGCGATGAAGCCGCAGGCGACCAGCATGCTGCCCCCGCCTTCGCGACCAACCGGGTGAACAGACGAGATGTTTTCATGGAACGAGGATTCGAATTCGCCACCGTTGATCATATGGATGCTCCTTAAGTTGCGTTTGTCGGAAAATCTCTGCCGCCTGAACGGCCGCGATCCCGTGCTCAACGAGGGTGCCTCGAGTGCATGAACCCAGTGAGAAAAAATACCGTGGTGTGATGACGGGAGGATGACAGCAGTTTTGCGGAAGGACTGCGTGATACCAACCTTTGTCCCAGCAAAATTACCTGCTGTGGTGCGCAACTCCGGAGGTTGTGTATCGTGCAATCAACTTTTATTTCGCCGTAAACCACGCATCCAGTAGCCGCTGTTCGCGTTCAAGCTCGAATGCATTGACGAGTCCGCGTTGCAGTGCGATGGCGACCGCGCGGGTGCGCACGTTGAGAACTTCGCCACCGGCGCGCCGGCCGGCGACTTCGTCATGGGCGCCGAGCTTGGCATAAAGAGTATGCAATCGATTCTGCACGCCACGTCGTGACAGATAGCGGCGTTCGGCGATGGTGTTATCGGTGAGCCCGAGCGCGATGTCGATCAGCACTTCGTACTCGGCGTCGGTCAGCGCGTCATGCGCGCGTAAGGTGCGCGCCTGCACGCGCCGGACTTGCGGATCGATCCAGCACTGATCTTCCTCGAACACCGCCCGCGCTGCGCGCGCGATGGTTTCGGCGGAATTGTTTTTCAGCACATAGCCGTAAACGGTTTCGGGCGGGACCGTTTTGGACATGGCACGCACGTAGGTCTCGTCGCTGTGCTGCGACCAGAATAATAGTCGTGCCGCAGGCTGGCGCGCCCAAAGATGCCGCGCTAGTTCCACACCGTTCAGACCAGGCATTTGAATGTCGGTGACGATCCACGGCTCGGAGTCGGCCGCGCAAGCGTCGAGCGCTTCCTGACCATTGGCGACAACCACCGGCACGTAACGCGTCAGCACCTCCAGCAAAAAACTGCGGTCGCGCGGATTGTCGTCGGCGATGATCAAGTGCGGCATGCGGTGTGATCCAAAGGCAAGTTAAGCTCAAAACGCGTGCCAGTGCTGAAGCGAGATGCCACCCACGCGGTCTGCGCGCCGATGGCGCGTGCGCGTTCGGTGATATTCAGACAGCCGTGTCCCGCTTGAACGGTGTGTTCGGGCACATGGCTCGGCATACCGATACCGTTGTCTTCAACTGTGAGCTGCAACCGCTGCGCGACACGCCGGATCGAGACTTCAAAGCGATTGCACTGCGCGTGGCGAATGACGTTATGGATCGCTTCGGTTGCGATGCGAAACAGATTGATTTTCTGCGATGGGGTCAGCGCGGTTTCGACGCCGGGGTCGAACTCAAAGTGCTGCGCGGCCCGGCCGGAAGCGCCGCCGTGCCGTTGCAGGTAAGAGCGCAGCGCCGCCTCCAGGCCGAGAATATCCAGCGCTTGCGGATGCAAGTCATTGATGACGCGCCGGATCGATTCGGCCAATTCCGTAATATTGGTGCGCAGGTCAACAATGGAAGGCGCCTCCTTGGCACTTCCAGCGCGGTCGAGCGTGCGCGACAAGGCGGTGAGATCGGCCAGCACGCCGTCGTGCATGTCCATTGCAATCCGGCGGCGCTCGTCTTCGACGCCTTGCAACACTTTTTCGACCGCGACGCCTTCGATCAGCCGCTGCGTCATTATTGTCAAGTACTGGTCGAGTTGATCCAGTTCATCATGTCTCCCGGGATACGACGGAGCTTGCACAAGCTCGCCGACGCGCACACTGAGCGCGCTTTGCAGTGCGTGCAAACGGTGGCGCGTAACGCGCAGCCCCCAGATCGCCAAACCCACACCTAACACGATGCACAACACCAACACTGTTAACGAAGCGCCGATGAGGCGCGGGATGATGACGATCAAATGTCTGTGGTAGTCGATGTAGGCCATGCGCCGTTGCGAAAGAAATTCGTTGTAGAGCGTGGTCAGACCCGGGATCACCTGCGCAAGCGTTGCATGGGCATCGTTCGGATCGGTCCGCTCCGGCGTGCGCAAGCGCGTCGTACTCGAGGCAATCACACCGCGAATCTCTTCCGGTGCGCGCTCCAGCAGTTCGGGAAGCTGAATGTTTTCCAGGTAAATTTGCGCCTGCTCGATGTACTCGAACATCAACGCGTCGCGCTTGGCGGTCGTGGCCGTAGACATCGCTAGTGCGAGGTGGTCGAGACGTGTCGCAACCGCGATCAAGACCTGGACCCGATCGGTCACCAACTCCTACTGCTTGGTCGTTTCGTTTTCTCGGCGGATGTTGGGCAGTTCGAACAACAGGTATGCGACCAGGCCGGTCAGCAACAGAATGATCACGGCGGGGGCGAGCAGGAACTGAGTGCGGAAAGGCAATCGCATCGCGCGACCGGGGTCGTTTGAATCAACGTCCATCATAACCGCCTTTTCTGGGCATTTGACTGTGCATTAGCACAGTAGTGAGCTGCGTATCGACACCGCAACTGTGCGCATGAGCACCTTCCGGATTCACGACACGTCGACG
>JACQEQ010000057.1 GCA_016200445.1 Gammaproteobacteria bacterium
CCCTACACAAAAACCTATTCTGCTTTTGGAACGTATCATCGAAATATGCACTGATGCCGATGACTTAATTCTTGACCCATTTTGCGGGAGCGGAACTACCCTTGTTGCCGCAAAGCTTCTTGGTAGGCGTTCAATGGGAATTGATAGCTCTCAAGAGGCTGTAGCTCTCACTCAAAGCAGGCTAGACACCCCGACAAAAACTGATTCGGCGTTACTCAAGAAAGGGCGCGCCTCTTATGCTAACGCTGATAAAGATGCCTTATCGCTCCTAGCCGGACTTGATATTCTTCCGGTTCAGCGCAATGCAGGAATCGATGCCTTTTAAAGAGTCCAGATCGATGGCTCCCTCGTTCCAATAAGAGTTCAGCGCAGTACAGAAACCATCATGGATGCCGCAAACAAACTCGCCCGGTCAGCCCACTCGAAGAATGCCGTGAAAGCGATATTGGTGCGTACCCAAAAGAACGACGATCTATTTTTCGATGGAATGTTGCCAAGGTTAATCGAGTTGGTTGATTCGACCGCCCTACGTGTCAGCGAAAGAGTTTCTGAACTATTGGCCGAGATTGCAACGGAAAAAGCGGCTAACACTGCGTTCCAAGGGACGCGCCAAAAAGCGGCGCGCCCCTGAACTTGAACGTTAGGCATCGCATTTTTCCTTAATCGCACGCCTTTACATTAGTCACGCATAGCGTTACTATCTGCCTATGCCCATCAAATCCTTCAAGTGCGCCGAAACTGAGAGCCTATTTAAACGGCAACGCGTAAAACGATTTACGAACATTGAGTCTGTGGCACGACGAAAACTTGAGCAGCTTGAGTGGGCAGGTATTCTTGACGATCTTCGTGTCCCACCCGGTAATCGATTGGAGGCATTGAAACATGATCGTGCCGGACAACACAGCATTCGCATTAACGACCAGTTTCGCGTGTGCTTTGTTTGGACGAGCGAGGGGCCAAAAGATGTCGAGATTGTTGATTACCCTTAACGGAGTCTGAATCATGAGCAAAGCAAATAAGCTTCCGCCAGCTACCCCTGGCGAAATGCTGCTCGAAGAGTTCCTGAAACCGATGGGGATTTCCCAATATCGGCTAGCCAAGGAGATTGGTGTTCCCGCTCAGCGTATTGGTGAGATTGTCGCTGGTCGCCGTGCAATTACGGCTGACACAGATTTGAGGTTGTGCCGTTTTTTCGGGCTATCCGAAGGATGGTGGCTGCGCGGCCAAGCACGTTACGACACCGAGCGCGTTAAGGATGTTCTAACGGCAACCCTAAACAAAATCAGGCCGTGGACGGAAGTTGTCGCCGATGTCGCTGCCCATGCCTAACCCTGCGCTCAAGCGGGACTGCGCAAAAGCGCGGAGCCGGTTAACTCTACGTTAGGGTGTTGCTTTACCGAGGTGCGGTGGCAGGTTGTTATTGTGTAGGGCTGCCCCTCAATTTGACGTTAGGCATACGTTCGACATAGGGTGGCGAAGCGCGCTAGAATTGTCCCATTAGTTTTGAATGGAGCATAGGTCATGAACACACAACTCTTACAGCAAGCAAGTGTGCTCGACATTGACGAGCAGATCGAGCTGGTTGAGGCCATCTGGGATGGCATCGTTAGTCGCGGTGCCGCGCCATTGTTGACAGAAGCGCAGAAAACGGAGCTTGATCGCCGCCTCGCCGACTATCTGGCGAACCCAAACGATGTGGTTTCCTGGGGGGAAGTAAAAGCTGCTGCCCTTGCCAAAATCAGGCAATGAGCCTACCCATCACTTTTCATCGCGCCGCCAGTGCAGAGTTCATCGAAGCAAGTGCGTGATATGAGACCAAACGAGTAGGCCTTGCCCTTGAGTTCATGGCTGAAATTGACCGTTGCGTGTCGCTGGCATCTAAACACCCTCTCCAGTTTGCCATTGTTCGCGAGGACATTCGGCGCGTCGTCGCCAATCGCTTTCCGTACAGCGTTTATTTTCGCGCGGAGGAACATCGCATCGTTGTCTTGGCGGTATTTCATGGCAGCAGAGACCCCGCCATTTGGCTGACCAGAGCTTAACTGCGCTCAAGCGGGTCTGCGCTGATAAAACATTGCCAATCTGCACCAAGTTTTACGGCTTCACTACTAACCCGCCTGCCCCCACATCTCGCCGCCGGAATCCAGACAGAGTTTCCGTAGCAATTCGAACGAAGCTTCCATGTTGCCGGCGGCGGCTTCGCTTATGTCTTCGCCCAGTTCGAACCGCTCTCCCCGTACCGCCAGCAAATAAGTCGCAGGGGGTGCTCCATACAGTTCCTGGTAAGCATGCAGCACGGCTGCCGGGTTGACGGCGTGCGAGGTGTAGCTTTTGTCTTTTTGCGCATGCAAACGGGAAAGTGAGTAAGGCGGGGCGCAGGAAATGCTGGCATCGATAAACAGCACGCGCTCGCGGTTCTGCAAATCCATGGCGTGCTCCACCTGGAGTTGAAAGTCGGTGAGCAGTTCGACATGCGGCAAGTTCAGTGCGGCCAAGCGATCCAGCAAGGCCGGGCCGATGGCGTCATCGCCCCGGCTGGGATTGCCGTAGCCAAAGATCAGCAGCGGTGCCGACAAGTTTCGCACCGCCCGTCCGAATTCTTGACCAGGCGATTTACCACTGC
>JACQEQ010000090.1 GCA_016200445.1 Gammaproteobacteria bacterium
AAGTCTCGCCATGGCGCCATTGAAAAGTTTTACTTTCTACCGCTGCATGGACGCTACGGACACATGATCGTGGCGCTGGATCGCATCACCGGACAATTAGCCGACAAGCTCGACATCCAGCCGCCGGGGCCGTAGCCGGTTACGCCGTCAATTTGCGCTAAATATCCGATAACTTCTGCGGCAGCTTCGCAACCTGATCGACGCGACGAAATTCGCCGAGCTTGTCGATCGGCAACACCTGGCGGTCGTCGGCCAGCAGATGAATCGCCACGGTGGTGCCTTTGCGGGCCTCGATAATTTCGTCCAGATAAAAAATCGCGCCGCGCGCGCCAGCGGACCGTCCACCCAGGTGGTTTCGCCGCCGGTAATCAAAAAAACGTCCCACCAGATCCGATGCGGTTAAATCATCATGACATGACACCGTGATCAGCAGACGCTTGAACCGCCACACCATGTGCTCAACGAAGCGCGTCTTACCGCAACCGGCCGGACCTTTCAGCAACACCGGCAACTGGTTACGATACGCGGCGTCGAAAATTTCGACCTCGTTGGCAACGCATTCGTAATAAGGCTCATCGTGCATGGAATGTTCTTCGGGTTTTAAAGTGCCAGCGCACACGCAGCTGTCCTCGCGGATTGTTACGCTTCTCTCTACAACGGGGCTAGGCACGACACCAAGGCGAGGACCTCTATGGACGTATTAACTTGCGGTGTATTCGATATGCACAGCCTGCGCACCCTACTGGCGCGCTTCGGCTTACGTGTCACGGAAATCGCCGCAGGGCAAAACATACCTGGCAGTTTCTGGGGCGACTCCGAAGCCGGATTGGTCGGCGATGCGCTACTAGTACGTGCCGACACGCCGGTACATTCGGCGTTACATGAAGCGTGTCACTACATCTGCATGGATCCCACTCGCCGCAGTGCGCTGCACACCAACGCCGGTGGCGACACCAATGAAGAAAACGGCGTGTGTTACTTGCAGATTTTGCTGGCCGGTCACCTGCCCGCACTGGGCCGTGCGCGCCTGTGGTCCGACATGGATACGTGGGGTTACAGTTTTCGATTGGGCAGCGCGCAAGCGTGGTTCGAACACGACGCGGACGATGCACGCGACTGGTTAGTCGCGCACGATATTCTCGACTCCACTGGTGCGTTGACGTGGTGCGTTCGACAGCGGTGATTTACTTATCGAGAATTGATTAATTTCTCGAGTTTTTCTAAGCGTGCTTTTAGCTCTGCGATTTGTTGGTCTTTGGCAGCATCGTTCGCTTTGAGTTGCGCATTTTCAGCAACAAGAGCAACAACATCGCCCTTGGTTTCCGTCAGCGAGCGATGAATCTCTTGGCTGGCTTTAATGATCGGCGCAATCAACTCGGTATATTTCAAACCGTAGCGGTCGCTCGTCGGATCATGCGTTACGATCGTTAGCTCAAGCGATGACGCTTGCGTTCCAGCGCTAGTTTTGACTTCATAGATAGCGGCCTCGGTCTCTTGTGCAATCAAGCCGTAATGCAGATCAGAGTCCACGCCGTTGTTCCAGCGGTAGGAGACTGGACGCAGCTTGTTAATAAAGTCAAGACCGAGGTCAGAAGACTGAATATCTTTCTTCTGTCGAGCATCCGAAGTCTGAATCACACCGTTGTCGGCGTAAACGGCAGTGAATCTGAGGTTCGCGTCTCCAAGTGAATATTTACTGGGCACAGATGGGGAAATCTCCCCAGCTACTTGAAGCCAGGTGGTGGGATCCCTGACACCAATCCCGACGTTGCCGTTTTCCATGATCTGTATGCCGCCGGGTGTATTTGAGTGTGGAACGATTGAAAGCCCGCCAGTACTTTCCCCAGGAAGGCCATCATTGGAAAACACCAAGGCTTGAGATTCACCGGTGCTGGGGTTGTATGACCCCGCACCCGTTTCATAGAACCCAATCCACTTTGAGCCATTTGCTACTAAAAAATTAGCATTAGGAACCGACGCAGTAGAAGCCACATGCAACTTAGCGTTAGGGCCCGTAGTGCCGATACCGACATTGCCAGCAAAATAATTCGGCGCAGTCGTACCATCTGCATAAATACTGCCCCCGATAACTTGAAACTGTTTTCCGGCTGCTAAAGTATGTAAGCGAATATGACCGACAAAATTATCTAACTGCACAGGGCCATTTGTTCCCGCACCCACAAGCTGTATTTCGCCGCCCTCATTCACACTGTCTTGCGGATCAACCCGCAGATAATCGACAGCCACGGTTCCCGCAACATCGAGCTTTACTCCCGGAGTTGTTGTGCCGATGCCGACATTGCCGCCAATTGGGTTAAGTACCAAAGGTGCGGGTCCAGCTTCGTTGTCAAAATTGGATTGAATGGAAAAGCCAAGATTATTGCCTAGACCGGTGAAGTTGAGCCGATCATTGGGGTCCTCAAGTTGTCCTATGGAGAGTTTCCCCGCAGGGCGTGTTGTCCCAATACCGACGTTGCCATATTGCGGTTGCAAGACGAGTTCAGCGGGAAGATTGGCGCAATCGCGTCGCCCTTGAATACCCATGATGTTTTCGGCGGCCTGGTAAATACCCAACGTATCGTTGCTGCCGGTAACAGTGAAATTTGCCCAGCTATGCGTGGCCTTCGAGCAACCGCCGTCGTTATAGCGAACATTTAAATTATTTGTCGTGAGTACATCGCCATTGATTTCGAATTTTGCTGCGGGTGCTGTTGTGCCGATGCCGACGTTGCTACCGTTGACTGTCACCACGTTGCCGCCGGATTTTGTTTGAAAGTTAAGGACGCTATATGCTTGGTTTACAATTCTGGCGTTGAAATCCTCAGCAGTGCCGGTACCGTAATGAAAATCAAGATACGGTGCGCCGCCTTTCTGTGGATTTGCCACCCCGTTCGCTCCACCGATCTCCAAACTACCACCTTGATCAGTTTGAACTAGTAAGGACTTCCCAACTTGCAGACCCGCAACACTCAGCGAAGTCGTAGCGTCAACATCCGCACCTGTGATCGTCCCATTCGCAATTTTGTCGCTGGTGACGGCTTGATTGGCAATCGTAGCGGTAGTCACCGACGCCGGGGCTAAATTATCTTGGGTAACACTGTTCGCACCGCTGAGTTTTTCCGCCACTTCGGCGCGATACGCAAACGGCACCGAAACCAGTTGGCGATCCGGCACGAGGCGCTGAACGCCTTTCACGCCGTCGTCAAACCACACGCGCAGGTAGACCAGTGGATGATCGAAGACACTACCGGGAACCGCAGGCATGCTGATGCTGCTGTTGAAATTGACGCGGTTGGTGTCGCCTAACTTGATGCTGAACAGGCCATTGGTCACGGTGATTTTTAGCGCGTTGACCGGCGCTGCCCCATTAAGCGACGTGTCGTCACTGGACCAATAAACTTCGCAGTTGGCACCTGGCGGGTCCGCTTGGCAATCGCCATGATCATTAATGAGTGCAAAGCGAAAATAGCCGTCGCCATTGAACGGGCTACCGTTCACTTGTACCGTGCCGGTGTAGTTAATCATTTGCGGGATGACTGCCGCATGCCCGAACTTAACCACCAACATCAACGCAATACTCATCAACACATAACGTTTCATAACTTCATCCTTACACGCTTCGGTAAATTAGAAATCCGCGCTAGTGAGGTAGTTGGCGCTGCCCGAATTACCGCCAGCAAAGCTCTCGCCCAGGTGCTCGGTCAAGACATAATTTTTGGCAAAGCGCGGCG
>JACQEQ010000091.1 GCA_016200445.1 Gammaproteobacteria bacterium
AGATCGCGGACAAGGGCATCGTCGACTGGAAGTACACCACCTGCGGCTATTGTTCGACCGGCTGTTCGATTGAAGTCGGCATGAACGCAGAAGGTAAAGCCGTGGGGACGCGCGGTGTCGCCAGCGCCGATGTCAATCGCGGCAAGCTGTGTTTGAAGGGCATTTTCGAACACGAATTGTTTTACAGTCCCGGACGCGGCAAAACACCGTTGCTGCGCGAAAAATTGCACGACCCGTTTCAGGAAACCAACTGGGACACGGCACTGGACAAAGTCGCCGGCGAGATTAAACGTATTCAAGGTAAATACGGACGTGATGCGTTTGCCGTGGTATCCACGGGCCAGATCATGACTGAAGAATTTTATACGCTGGGTAAGCTCACGCGCGGCGTGCTGGGCACCAACAATTACGATGGCAACACGACACTGTGCATGTCGTCTGCGGTGTCGGGTTACAAACGTTCGTTCGGGTCCGACGGGCCACCGGGCTGTTATGACGATTTCGATCACACGCAGTGTCTGATCGCCTTCGGTTCCAATTTGCCGGAACAACATCCGATTATTTTTTGGCGGCTGCGCCAGGCACTGGAGAAGCGCAAGTTTCCGGTGATCGTGGTCGATCCGCGCGTCACCATGTTTGCGCAGATGGCCGACATGCACTTACCGATAACACCCGGCACTGACGTGGTGTTGCTGAACAGTCTCGCGCACGTTATTTTGAAAGAAGGTTTAGATAAGCGCGACTACATCAACGCGCACACCAGCGGTTTTGAAGACTACGCCAAATTGGTTGAGCAGTACGATCCGGTCAGCGCCTCGCGCATCTGCGGCATCGACGAAGACACCATCCGCAATGTGGCGCGCTTGTACGCCAAGGCCGGTGCGGCGATGAGCATCTGGACCATGGGTATCAATCAAAGCACGCACGGGTCCGACGGTGTAGTCGCGATTAACAATCTGAACCTCATCACCGGCAACATCGGTAAACCCGGCGGCACCAGCTTGTCGATCACCGGACAGTGCAACGCGATGGGCACGCGCGAGTGGTCCTCGTGTTCCGGTTTGCCCGGCTATCGCGCGTTGGAAAAAGATAAGGATCGCGAAGACATCGCCAAGTTTTGGGGCATCGATCCGGAATTCTTCCCGAAAAAACGTGGCTTGTTTCAGACCGATATTTTTCCGGCGATCGAGACCGGCCAGATCAAGGGATTGTGGATCATCGCAACCAATCCAATGACGTCGATGACCAACTCGGCACGCATTCGCAAAACGTTCGAGAATCTAGAATTTCTGGTGGTGCAGGATTCGTATTCCGATGTTGAGACTAACGAATACAGTCACGTGTATTTTCCGGCGGCGGTATGGGCCGAGAAACAAGGCTGTTTCACCAACACCGAACGGCGCGTGAATTTGATTCGCAACGTGATGCCGCCGTATGCGGACTCGAAGCCGGATTTTTGGATCTTCAACGAAATGGCTAAGCGTTTCGAGGATGGCAATAAGATTAAATTTCCCGAAACCACGAAAGGTGCGTTCGAAGAAATGCGCCAGCTCTCCAAGGGGCGCATGCTTGACTATTCCGGGATGACCTACGAAAAGCTGGAAAAGCAACGCGGCATTCAGTGGCCCTGCAACGAAGAGACCGCTGCGAACGGCTCGCCGCGCCTGTATACCGACGGTAAATTCCAGCACTACGACGGCAAGGCCAAGCTGATTCCATTGCCGTTTATTGACAATAACGAACGTCCCGACGACGAGTATCCGTTCTGGCTCAACAGCGGCCGTGTGGTCGAACATTTTCATACCCGTACACGCACCGGGAAGATCGGCAATTTGAATAAATTCAGCCCGACGCCCTACATGGAAATGAACCCCGACGCCGCGCACGAACTCGGCATCGAACATGGCCGTTACGCGCGCCTCACGTCACGGCGCGGCGACGCGGTGGTGATGGTGCAGCTCACGCAGCGCGTGCCGCCGAACATGGTGTTCATCCCGTTCCATTTTCATGAGTGCGTGAACCGCTTGACGCTGGGTTTGCTCGACCCGCATTCGCGCCAGCCTGCATTCAAGCAGAGCGCGGTGAAAATTGAACCGGCGTCGGATCAACACGCGGCGGCGGTGCGCAATTTGGCGGCGCGAACCTATTAGTGAATCGAGAGAAGCGAGGGCTGGGTTGTTAAGCCCAGCCCTCGCGAAAATCTCCTGACCATCGCTGGGTTTTGCAACCCAGCCTACGACTTTCAGAGAGACATAAACTATGTTTCAAGTCCGCACCGACGAACCGTCGTACGCATTCATTCCCAATGTACCAACACCGGAAACGAATCGTTACGGTAAGACTATCCAGCTCGTCGATATGCGCGATGCGCTGGCCGGCAAGAGTCTCAACATCAACGGCGATGCCGGCATCGGCATCAATCCCAATCGTTATAAGCAGCACGGCTTCTTTTTCAACGCCGACAACTGCATCGCCTGCCACGCCTGCGAATCGGCGTGCAGCGAAAAAAATAATCTGCCGCCGCATCTGGCGTTTCGCTCGGTCGGATATGTCGAGGGCGGCACCTATCCGGCCTACAAGCGCTTGAATATTTCGATGGCGTGTAATCACTGCGACGATCCAGTGTGCTTGAAAGGCTGCCCGACGCGCGCTTATACCAAGTTCGCCGAATACGGCGCGGTATTGCAGGATCCGGACATCTGTTTCGGTTGTGGCTATTGCACCTGGGTGTGCCCGTACAACGCGCCGCAGCTTGACCCCATCGCCGGGCACGTGCAGAAGTGCAACATGTGCGTGGATCGATTGGAGGTCGGTCTCAAGCCTGCGTGTGCATCGGCGTGTTTGGGCGGCGCGCTGGATTTCGGCATCATCGAAACCACGCCTGAAAATCGCGATCAGCTGCACACCGTGATTCCCGGATTTCCGACGCCCGACATCACGCATCCCAACATCCGTTTTCAACAAGCCAAAACCTTGCCGCGCGAGATGACGCGTCCCGACAGCATGCCTTTGCGTTATGAACGCGACGATCAAGGACAAGGCCAGTTTAAAACCAAGGTGCGCGAGCTTGACAAAAAGCGCGAGTGGAATCTGCGCAAATTACGCTCGCGTGAAGATCCATTGGTGATTTTCACCTTGGTCACCCAGGCCGTCGTCGGTGTGTTCCTGCTGTTGTTCCTTGGGCCGATGGTGGGGCTGGATGAATTATCAGCGAACGCGCATCCAGTGCTGTATCCGGCGTTGCTGTTCGCGATGCTGGGTTTGGAGTCGGTGGCGTTGTTTTTATCCACCATGCATTTGGGCAAGCCCCATCGTTTTTACCGTGCGTTCAACAATCTGCGTTATTCGCCGGTGAGCCGCGAGGTGGCCGGCGTGGCGGTGTTTTTCAATTTGCTTGGCGCATACACGGTGCTGACGGCTTTCCCAAATTTATTCGCGTGGTTGCCGTCTGGCACGAGTGCATTCGTCGGCTGGGGTGCGGTGTTAGCAGGACCGGTTGCGCTGTACTTCATGCACCGGATCTACCGCATTCAGGCGCGGCCGTTCTGGAATCACTGGCAAGTGTTGACATCGTTCTACGGCAATATGCTGGCCTTGGGCAGTGTGGTCGTGTTAACGGCTTATGCGTTGATCCTCACGTTGCAAGGCCAATCGTTCGCCGTCTTGGCTCAGGTGTTGTCCTGGCCGGTGGCAGCGGGGTTGTTCATGGAAGGCATGGGTTTATGGTTTCATGCCAGCGACTTGAATCGCGGCGGCGCCGAAGGTGCGGCGTCGCACTACGAACAACGTACCACGTACGGCAAAACATACCTCGCACGTAACGCTGGGTTGCTGCTGAGTACACTCATGGTGATTGCGCTCGCTGCGGTAGGCGCAGATGGCTGGGTAGGTGTGGCTGGATGGTCGATTGCTATGGCATTAATTGTCACGACTGCTGCTGTGGGTCGTGCGTTGTTCTACGTGCTGGTGATTCCCACCACCATGCCCGGCGCGTTTTTCTGGAAAAATCGCGGCTTCCAGGAGCACGCACGCGCTACCGGTTTGGCGCACATGCCGCAAGTGGGCGTGGTGCCTGATCTTCACTGAGTCGTGCCGTCGGGTGTAGAGTGTCCGACGGCAATTAACCGAGACAGCGGTGGGCACTGCCCATTCTTCATCTATGCACGCCGGTGATATCAAAACTACCTGTCCCTACTGCGGTGTCGGTTGCGGAGTGATCGCAAGCGTCGCCGCCGACGGTGCAGTGAGCGTGCGTGGCGATCCGGATCATCCGGCGAACTTCGGCCGTTTGTGCTCCAAAGGTTCTGCGTTGGCGGAGACACTCGAACTGGACGGACGGCTGCTCTATCCGGAAATCAATTGTAGGAGTGCCGCCCCTACAGGGCGCGTTTCGTGGGATGCGGCGCTCGATCACGTCGCACAAGAATTTCAGAACATCATTGCAACGCATGGCCCCGATGCCGTTGCCTTCTATGTCTCCGGTCAACTCTGCACCGAGGACTACTACGTTGCCAATAAATTGATGAAGGGTTTCATCGGCTCGGCCAATATCGATACCAATTCGCGTTTGTGTATGTCATCGGCGGTCGCCGGGTACAAACGTGCGTTCGGTTCCGATACCGTTCCCTGTGATTATCAAGACCTGGAACTTGCCGATCTGATTGTGCTGGTGGGTTCCAACACCGCGTGGTGTCACCCGGTGATCTATCAGCGCATCCGCGCGGCGCGCGAGCAACGCGGCACCAAGATCGTGGTGATCGACCCACGGAAAACGGCAACCTGCGAATTTGCCGATCTGCATTTGCCGATTCAACCTGGTACCGACGCGCTTCTTTTTAACGGGTTGTTGAATTTTCTGCGGCGCGAAGACTACCTCGACTTCGCATTTCTGGAAGCACACACCGAAGGCTTTGCCGCTGCGCTGGATGCGGCACGCGCCTCGTCACCGACGCTGCCGTCGGTTGCGCAAGCCTGTGGACTCGACCCGGCCAGCGTGGCCGAGTTTTATCGCATGTTTGCGCGCACTGCGGCAACTGTGACGCTGTATTCGCAAGGCGTGAATCAATCCAGTGCCGGTGTTGACAAAAACAACGCCATAATCAATTGCCACCTCGCTACCGGCCGCATCGGCAAACCCGGCGCGGGACCGTTTTCAATTACCGGCCAACCCAATGCGATGGGCGGACGCGAGGTGGGCGGTTTGGCCAACCAACTCGCAGCACATATGGACTTCGATGCTGCGGACAACATCGACCGGGTGGCGCGTTTTTGGGGCGCGCCAGGCATCACGCGCAAGCCGGGTTATAAAGCCGTGGATTTATTCGACGCCATCCACGACGGCCGGGTAAAAGCAGTATGGATTGTCGCAACTAATCCGGCGGTGAGTCTGCCGGATGCAAATAAAGTGCGCGCCGCGCTACAAAAATGCGAGTTCGTGGTGGTGTCCGATTGCATACGTGCCACCGACACTGCGCAGTATGCGCATGTGTTGTTGCCAGCCCTCGGGTGGGGTGAAAAAGATGGCAGCGTGACTAATTCCGAGCGGCGTATTTCGCGGCAACGGGCTTTTTTGAACGTACCAGGGGAAGCCAGGCCAGATTGGTGGATGTTCGCGCAAGTCGCGCAACGCATGGGTTACGCAGCGGCGTTTAGCTACGACACCCCTGCGCAAATATTTCGCGAACACGCGCAGTTGTCGGCATTTGAAAACGATGGCCGGCGCGATTTCAATCTCGCCGGTCTGGTGCAGATCGACGACGCCAAGTATCGACAATTACAGCCGGTGCAGTGGCCAGTACACGCGGGGGAGCAGGATGCGCCGCGCCTGTTCAGCGACGGCAAGTTTTTCACGCCCAACCGCAAGGCACGCCTGATACCCATCACACCACGTGCGCCAGTACATGCAACGAATGCCGAGTATCCGTTAATTCTCAACACCGGGCGCGTGCGCGATCACTGGCACACCATGACACGCACCGGCAAGGCGCCGCGCTTGAATGCGCATGAAGTGGAGCCGTGTGTGACGCTGCACACGCGCGATGCCCAACAATGCGGCGTGCGCGACGGCGCGCTCGCGCACATCGGTAGCCGCTGGGGTAGCATAGTGGCGCGCGTGCGGGTCAGTGACGAGCAGCGCATGGGCAGCGTGTTTGTGCCGATCCATTGGAACGATCAGTTCGCCAGCAACGCGGCAGTGGATCGTGCCGTGAATCCGGTGGTGGATGCGATCTCCGGTCAGCCGGAGTCCAAGCACACTCCGGTGTGCGTGACGCCACATGTCGCCGCCTGGTATGGGTTTTTATTGTCGCGGCGGTTACTCGTCGTGCCGCAGATTGACTATTGGGTGCGCGCTAAAGGCCAGGGCTACTATCGCTACGAACTGGCAAGCGATGCGAAACCCGGCGACTGGGCGGATTGGGCACGCGCACTGTTGTGTCACAGCGATGGTAAAGCCGAATGGAGCGAATTTCTCGACCAGCGCGCCGGGCGTTATCGCGCCGCACGTATCGTGAATAACCGCTTGGAAAGTTGCCTGTTTATTTCACCTGAACCGAGTTTGCCATCGCGCACGTGGTTGGCGGGTTTATTCGAGCAAGACATTTTGTCCGATGCCGCGCGCGCCAGTGTGCTGGCCGGCAAGCCGCGTCAAGGCGACAGCGATGCAGGCGAGGTGGTGTGCGCCTGTTTCGGTGTCGGTAGCAAAACCATTCAGCGCGCGATTGAACAG
>JACQEQ010000092.1 GCA_016200445.1 Gammaproteobacteria bacterium
GCAGGCCAAAGGTTCTTGGAAGGTAAACGCTAAGTCAAACAAGCCGGGGGGTGCCGGTCAACCAGCGCAATTGCGATGGCTAATTACTTGTGAAGTACATAAAAAAAGCAGAACGGGCAAAGCCCGTCCTGCTTGCATTCAAACAATAAACTTTAACGATTAAAAATTAAATAAACAGGCTGATCACCGCTACCCACCAAGCTACTGTTGTGGTGGTGTCGATCACCCCATCGCCGTTACTGTCCACTTCGACGCGCGCGTTACCGCCGCCAATCGCCGTGATCGTGGTGATGGACTTAGTGGCTGGCGTGGTTGCCGTAGCCACCGTGGTACGGGTCACTTTGATTGAACCGCTATCAGGCGCCCGGCCGAAGCTGCCCAACGGACCGACCAGCGGCGCCGGGGTTTCGATCAACACATCGCCCCGTGCGCCGCCCTTCCTGTCCACCAGCATAGTGTGTGTATACAGGTTGGTATTGTGATTTTCGGCCAGCGTCATTTTGAAATTGCTCGACTGGGCGGTCGTCACGGCGGCCCGCGTTACGCTGCCGGTCGACGTACCCTCGGCCACCTTGGTATAGGTCACGCCGTCGGTGCTACCGTTAGAGAATGTATATTTACTCTTCTCGGTGCGGCTTGAAGTCGTCGACGTAATCGTCATATTCGACTCGGCGGTGGTTGCGATGCTCCAGATCGCAGGCGCTGGCGAATACGGCACACCGGTTAATGCGTCAATCGTGAACGTGCTGCTGCCGTCGAGCGTGCGGCCGAACTGAACGCACTGATTGTAAGTGGTCGTGTAGCTGTCGCCGGTAGAACGTCCGGCTGGATCGACGTCATTGACGGTTACGGAAATACTGCCCTTGCCGGTGTCGGTCGTCAGCGGAGCAGGACTACTGCAGTAATACACCGTGGTCACGGCCACGCCCTGTAAGTCCGCATAGTTCAACGCATGTTGAACTTCATCGGCCGCCAAAGTTGCATAGTTAGTCGCGTCAGCAATATCAGTCGTACTCGTATCGACGGGTTTGGCCGGTTCCTGCGGTTCATTACAGCCTGCAAGATTGATTGCAACAAATCCCGCTAGACTTAGCCCTGCCGCCATTAACAATTTTCTTCCGCTGCTTAATGTCATGATCTGTCCCTCGCACGTTTTTTTGAAAACCCCATGCGAAGGATGCAGCGACAACACTTAAGCCTGCGTTAAATTTATATCCGCAAGAGAATCCATTTTTTACGTGGGCGTAAACGTCAACATTACAAAAGTTGCGAACAATGCGAACAACACGGCACCTTCGAGCACATTGCTCTCGCCGTCGTGCAGGTTGATCATTGCCGCCAGCAAGGTGAGCAACAGCATCGCGGCTTGCACCGGCGTAATACCCATGTCGATGCGCGTGCCGGTAAGCAAGGCGATAAACTCAATAACAGGCACCGTGAGCAACACCGTGGACAACGATGCACCGAGCGCGATGTTGATGACGATCTGCATTTCGTCGCGCAACGCCGCGCGCATCGCAGTGAGAATTTCGGGGCTGGCAGAGATCAATGCAATCAGCACCGCAGGAATTGCGGCGGGCATGCCAATGAGCTGCGTTGCCGGTTCCATCAGTGCCGACAAAATTTCCGCGAGCACGCCGATCAGCGTCACGCTCAACACCAGGAAACCGACATGCTTGAGTATCGGCACGCCGGTGGCGAGATCATGTTCTTGCGCTGTGGCCGCACCCGGTTTTTGGTAACGGAAAAAATACCGGTGCTCGACCGTCTGGATACGCAAAAATACGCTGTACAAAACCACCATGACGATAATTGTAAATACCGAATACATCTTCCACGATGCTTCCGGCACGAAGTCGGGAATGAACATAGCGATACCCAGCGTCACCAGCAGCATCGCGATGTAGGAGTTCGACGCGTCGAGGTTGTATTTCTGCTCGCCGTGACGCAGGCCGCCGATGATGGCCGCGATGCCGATGATGCCGTTGATGTCGATCATCACCGCCGCATACACGGTATCGCGCGCCAAGGTGGGCTGAGCAGAATTCATCATCAAGATCGCCAGCATGACCACTTCGACGATCACCGCCGACGAGGTGAGTATCATCGTGCCATACGGTTCGCCGAAGTGCGCCGCCAGCACTTCGGCATGATGGGCGACGCGCATCGAGGCCGCGACAATGACTCCCACGATCACCGCAAACGCGAGACCAACCGCCACGCCGCCGCTTGCGATCAGCGTGTGTTCGAGGGCAAATCCGAGCACCGCCGTTACGGCGGCAAACAGGAGTGCGAATTCTTGTTTTAGCATAGGTGCGCGATTGTTGATGCGAACGCACGAATTTGCAAACCGAAAAACATGTTGTAGCTGATGATGTGCGGCGCACCAATGTCAGTAAGTTAATGGCGCAACTTGCGTGACCGGAAATTCTTGTAGGGGCCGACCCGTGTGTCGGCCCTGCTCGGGGTCGGCACGTCGATCAAGGCGCACACACGGGTGCGCCTCTACAAATCCCTTAACTTACTGGCATTGTGCGGCGCCCTATTTGCGCGGATCACGCAGCTTCGCGATCTCGACTAAATTCCACGCGCTACCGTCTTTGTAGAGACGCTGGCCTTGTTTGGGGTAGTCGGCCACTTCGTGTTGCAGGCGCTGTCCTACCACCAGGAACACCAGCGTTTGATCGCCGTCGTTCACCAGGTTGTGCACCACGGTGCCGCACGGCAGTCCGACAAAGTCGCCTGCCGCCACCGGATAATGATTCTCGCCGAGAATTACCGTGCCACGTCCAGACAATATATAGAAGCATTCGTCTTCATAGTGATGAATATGCGGTTCGGTGGTTTCACAACCGGGCGCCACCTCGACTAAATGCACGCCGAGATTTTGCAAACCAATCGCATCGCCGAGCGAGCGATTCATGCGCACCGCTTTCGGATTTAGAAAATGCACTTTGCGTTCGGGCGGTAACTGCTGGATCTGGTCGTGTGTGAGCAAATACTTGCGGGTTTCCATGGCGTCATTATTCTCCTGAAAATGGACTTCGAACTATCTCATGGTGGTACGACCAAGACGCGAATGTCAAAGCGCGCGACGCACTTGATAACACTCTTCACATTACTGCTGCAGGGTTGCGGCACGATGAACGATGGGCGTGCGTGGGGCGAAGATGCTTCGCTTACATCCGATAGCGACCGCGTGCGGCATGCTGCGGGCACTGCTGCGACTGATCCGATCAGCTGGGTACCTGCACTGGCCGCAGCGGCACTGGGTTTGACACATGCAGATCACCGCATTGAGCAATCACTCCATGATCGTACACCGGTGTTTAATAATCCCACGGCAGCCGACCGCACCAGCAGCCGCTTGCGCGATGCGACGCATATACTGCAACTGGCAACCTTAATTGCGACGCCAAGTGGCGCGAGCAAAAGTGATATCGCCTTGAACAAAGCACGCGGCCTGGCGCTGGAACTCGCGGCGGAATACACCACGAAACGCACCGTCGGCGGCTTGAAAAGCATCGTCGCACGCAAACGGCCGAATGACGGGCCACACACCAGCTTTCCTTCCGGCCACAGCTCAACTGCATTCGCATACGCGGCACTGACACGCGAAAACGTGGCAGTTATTGACATGCCAGCAGGATTCCACGACACACTCGACTGGACAGCGCTGGGGCTCGCAACCGCCACCGCGTACGCACGTGTCGAGGCCGGTGTGCACTATCCCACCGATGTGCTGGCAGGCGCAGCGATCGGCAATTTTCTCACCCGATTTGTGTACAACACTTTTAGCGGCACGCCGCTGCTGCTTAGCTTGCAACCGTTACAGCGCGGGGCAATGCTGACGGGCACTTGGGGAATGCAGTGAATAGTATTTCGCAGCAGGGGTTGCGCATCGTTATGTTTGGTTTGCCACTACCCGCTTAATGCTCCACCCACAATATTCAGCTGTGGCAAGGAATTGGATCGAGCCTCGTTTATTAATCACGGCCTACAGCAAACCTTGTTTGACCGACCTCGGTCGTCGCACATACTATTCCGGATAATAATGCCGTTGAAAGAACCACACTGGTTTCAACTTGTCTGTCCAATCGAGGTTAAGTGCTTCAGTATTTCAATTAAGGGGGGCTTATGATTAAGCAGGTCACGTCACGGCACGTTTCTGGGCGCTATGGACCTCCCGTGGATCGCACTCCTTGGACTACTCGCATTGCTTGGTCGCAGGCGACGTATGCTTCAATACGCGGTGCGATCACACACACTTTCAATAAGAAATAGTGCTGTTCCTCTGGCGCAGTGGGTTTATTCGCCGAGGTGTTTGTTGTGTGAAGTAGTTTGGTCTGGCTAATACTTTAGCCAAAAAATGGGGGGCGTGTTGATTACGCCCAAGGATGATGTAGTTACCAAAAGGGTATAACGATGAAGATGCGTAGCGTTGGTTGGGCAGTAAGTTCTATTTTAGTTTTGGGTCTGGGCGGCTGTGCAAGTAGCGGCAGTGATTCGTCAGACTCAACTCCAGATGTCAAGCAAGGTAAACAAGCTGTAGCAGAGCTGCGCAATTGGACTACGCAGGCGATGGCATTGCCACAATCGCAACCAGATTTTAGTCAGCAACTACAAATCGCAGACACAACCGGGCAAGCGGCCGAGTCCGGCAGCGAATCGTTGCTGTTCGCATTGGCGGCGTTGGCGGACGCGTATGCGAATGGCTCCTCCAGCAGCTATGATCTTGCGGCTTATCTACCGGCGAATTTTACCGGCAGCGCCTCTGGAACGATCAAACAAACCAATAATCGGCTGTCGATTACCAACGGAACGATCAATGGCGATACTGTGAACGTCGCTGTCGTATTTCCGAATCCTGGCGACCCGGTATTCAAGCTCGACATATTATCGGCAGACGTGACCAACGCCCATGCCTTTACCCGCGTGGATAAAGGACGAGCGACTGTCAAATATGCAAGCACCGCGACAAACACCCGGCCCGATTCGCTAACATCCGAGCTACAAGTCACCGTCGGGGAGAACGATACCGGCCTGCATAATCAATTTACCGGGCAGCTGATTTTCGATGCGCAGCATTTCGAGAACATTCATACCGGCCAGAGCGGCACCAACATTAGCCACGTGCTACTGGGCGGCGCATTCAAAAATGACCTGCACAGCTTTGACGCCGCGTTTGATGTTCACATGCGCAATGCCGGCACCTTTGTAGGCGCCACACCGTTACAACTTGGCTATCAACACCCGGATCTGGCGACCTATAGTTTTTCTGCCGATGGTCTTTCAGCCACCATCGAAATCGCCAGTGAAAAAGTTGTCTACATCTACGATGCAACTGCCCAGCGGATCGATGCCAGGTATGAGTGGGGCGATTCTTCCTACCAATACACGCGTTATGGTGCGTATAGCTCGTTAATTGACTTTTTATCTACCGCGTCGTTGTACGAACTTAATTACACCTTTGTCCCAGGCGAAGGTGCCTACATTTTAAATATGCCGAGCACCTGGGCCAACAAAGGCGGTAAATTGGATGGCACGCTCCTGTCCGCCTCGTATGGCGGAGAAAATATCAACAATTGGCGCGACATTGATGGCACCTTGCAGCTTGGCGCTAAACTTGACGGCCTACCCGGAGCGAATTTTGTATTGGCGATTGATCGTACGGCCTATAACACGCTGAATGCGTCCGTCATCGTCGCCTATAACAATGTTGAAATTAAATTCGAGGGCGACGGCAACATCACCAATCTTGATACCTACGGATATTTTTACGACGTTGGTAGTAATTATTACGCGGTTCCCCAACCGGGAGTTGCGCCCACGAGTGCAAAGCTCACGGTAACGACCAAACAGCCGGGAGCAACTGCGGTAATTGTGATCACGCTGGATTCCAACAAGCAACTGACCGGAACCGTAATGGTCAATGGCAAAGTGATCGGTACGATCAAACCCGATCCTAAGACTGGCGCGGTGCTTGTCACCTATGTTGATGGTTCGTTTGAAACCGTAGTGTTCTAAACCGCTATTTCATAGCGTATTCGTGGCAAACAAGGCAGCCTTCGGGCTGCTTTGTTTGATGCGTATGCCCCGACTAAATTCATGACGTCAAACCTATTCACCGTCAGCCTCGGGCTGGCTGTCTGCGGCACGTGCTCGGCCCAGGAGGGCGTGATCTATGCGCGCCTCAATGGCTTTGCGTATTCCGATCCGCTCGCCTATGGCGAATTCACCAAAGACTGGCATGGCCGTTTGTATGCGGGCGACGAAGCACTGCAACACCTGCGCGCGCAATTGGGCGTGGACTTTGGTGAGTGGGGTGTGGAGCTAGTTTCGCGCGACGATGGCGACGCACGTTTTAGTCCCGACACGGCAGCGTTTTATTTCCTGCTACAGAACAAGCAGGCCCTCGAATCGCAGCGTCGCTACGTCATCGATTTACGCATTAACCATGTAACGACACATGGTGCGCGCGCTTATCACCGCTACGCGCTATCCCCGTATGTTCAGATTGATGCGGGCGCAAGTGTATTTAGTGCCGATAAGTTGATATCCGGCACGTTGAAGGGTGCGCTAACCGCAGTGTCGGCAAATGACTACGATGCCGAACATGTTGCTGTCGACTATTACTATTCGCGCGATACATTATTTGATCGCGATGTCGTAGCACCGACCGGTTGGGGTTATGCATTCGACGTTGCGCTGACTGCACGGACAGAACGCGATTGGCAGCTACGGCTGGAACTGCAAAACGTGCTTGGCCGTGTGAACTGGAATAATGCTCCGTTCACTAAAGCGACCATCAACACTGACAATATTTCGCATGACCAAAATGGCAATGTGATCGTAAAGCCCCTGTTGAGCGGCCAGTTCGGCTATCGTGATTTTCAACAACACTTGCCGCTGCTGGGGAGCATGCAAACGAGCTATCGTGTGACGGATGTGATCGACGGGCTGGGTGAAGTGAATGCCACTCCGGTAAAAAGCTTTTGGAGTTACGGTATGGCCTATCACATTGACTTTTTAGCCGCCACACTGAAGACGCTTTACACCGTGGAGACGGGACAGATCACCCTGGGGATTAACAGCACCTGGGGATATCTGTCTATAGGTGCAGATCGCGTTGAATTGCACAACGCACGCGCATTGAGCATCGCCACGGGAATTGCGATGAATTTCATCCGCTGGTAATTCCATGTTTACCCCTCTCCCGCAGGAGAGGGGTTCATGTTGTCGGTTGTATTTACTTGCTCATCACAAATTCACCCAGCTTCTTCGCCACGGCGACGTTCTTCAAGCGCACATACTGCGGCAGGCCGTCTTTGTAAGGCGGATAATCTTCGCCCTTAATCAGCGGGGCGAGATAGTCACGGCATTTCTGTGTGATGCCGAAACCGTCGTCGCTGATGTAATCGCGTGGCATCATTTTCTCAACATTGGCGACTTTGGCCAGCGGTGCCATTTCGATTTTCCACTTGTACGGCTTGTTAGACACACGCGTGATGGCGGGCATCACGGCGTTGTGGCCTTTGAGTGCGAACTCCACGGCGGCTTTACCGGTGGCGTAGGCTTGCTCGACATCGGACTTGGACGCGACGTGGCGCGCGGCGCGTTGCAGATAGTCGGCCACCGCCCAATGGTATTTCAAATTTAAATCTTCTTTGATCATCGACGCGATCACTGGCGCGGCACCGCCAAGTTGGGCATGACCGAACGCATCGCGCAGGC
>JACQEQ010000093.1 GCA_016200445.1 Gammaproteobacteria bacterium
GGCTACGATCTCGATCAAGATGGGTTGCCAGTGACAGATTCCATATTACCTCCACGCAGTCCAGCAGCGCGGGAATCCAGGCGGGTTCCGTCGGATCTATTTTCGTATTTGGCCATCGTGATCATGACGGTGTTGCTCGGTGCAATTGTTGGCGTGGGCATCGTGGGCATGTTCCAGATTCAGAGTTCCGGCGAACAGATCGTGCAGGATCGTCTTGAAAAAATACGCTTGGTGCACGCTATGAGCGTCGCGGCGCGCGAACGCACCTTGTTGCTGCAACGCATGATATTTGTAACTGATCCCTTCGAGCGCGATCGATTGAGCCTGGAGCTCAACATATTTGGTTCGCGTTTCGCTAACGCGCGTATTGCCTTATTGGGAAAAAATCTTTCGGGTGCGGAAACAGCCATCCTGGAACGGCAGGGACGCATCAGCGGCGTCGCCGTGCCTATTCAAAACCAGATCATCGATCTCATTGCTGAGGAAGATATCGAGCAAGCAAAGTCACTGCTTACTAAACGGGCAGTGCCGTTGCAAGATCAGGTATTAAGCGCGCTTTCCGAGCTCATGGAGTATCAAACCGCAGCCGCACATGCTTCCGTAACTCAGACGCGCGAGGAGTTCGAACGCGGGCGATCCATCACGATTGCGATGTCGGTTTGCGCTGTGGCTATCGCCGTATATTTGGTTTGGCTGGTACGTAAGGCAGCGCGGCAACGCCGCGATTATTTCGAACAGATGCAGGCGGCGAATCGCGCCAAGTCGTCGTTTCTGGCGAAGATGAGCCACGAAATGCGCACACCGCTGACGGCGATCATCGGCTTTGCTGAAACTTCGCTCGAAGGTCAACAAAGCGTGGCGGAACGTGTTACCGCGTTGCGGATTATTCAACAGAGCGGCAGCCATTTGCTGCATATCATCAATGACATTCTCGATCTGTCGAAAATCGAAGCAGAAAAACTCGAGGTCGACCTGTGCGAGTGTTCGCTGTTCAGTGTGCTCGATGACGTGCAGGCGTTGGTGTACATGCAAGCGCAGAGCAAGCAACTTTTTTTTAGTATCAACTATACCTTTCCGTTACCGGCGCAGATCTACACCGATCCCTTGCGGTTAAAGCAGATTGTGATCAATTTATGCAGCAACGCGGTGAAATTTACCGAAACCGGTTTTGTCTGCGTCAACGTTGCTTTCGATAGCGAGCGGAGCCTGTTGTCAATAGCGGTGCAAGATAGCGGTATCGGGTTGACGAGCGATGAACAGAATCAGTTGTTTCAGGATTTCCATCAGGCCGACACGGGCGTACAGCGTAAATATGGCGGTACGGGGCTGGGCTTGGCATTATCGCAAAAACTTGCCGCCATGCTCGGCGGCGCTATCCGGGCGACCAGCGAAAAAAGTGTAGGCAGTAAGTTCACGCTGGAACTCCCGCTTGTAGCTCCAGGCGGGAAATTCAATTACGTAGAGAGCGCACAGCAGATTCCGCCCAGCGCGCCGCATATCGTAGCAGCGCATGATGCCCAACAATTTTCGGGACAGGTATTGTGTGCCGAAGACACGCCGGAACTTGCCGAGCTCATCGGCGTGTTGCTGCGTCGTGTAGGAGTGACCGTCGTCATGGTTCAAAACGGCGTACAAGCCGTCGAACGCGCACAGCGCGAACCGTTTGATTTGATCTTGATGGATATTCAAATGCCGGTACTGGATGGCGTCTCGGCGATGGTAAAACTGAGCGAGTCGGGCTGTGCTACTCCGGTGATCGCAGTAACTGCCAACGCAATGAAAGAAGATCGTGAATACTATCGCGCGGTCGGTTTTGCCGACTTTCTGGTGAAACCGATTAATCGCGCCCAGTTAAGACGCGTGCTGGCAAAGTATTTGCGGCCAGTGGAACCCGCGATGGTTTCCGATACGGAACCGATCTATGCCCAATTCACCAACGCAGACGATGCTGCGGACGAACATGTGCATCGTGTGATGCAGACTTTTATCGAGCGGCTGCCGGGATATTGTCAACAATTAACACTTGCTATTGAAGCGCGCAATTCAAAGCAAGCACGCGATGTCGCGCATCAACTGTGCGGCTTGGGCGGCGACATGGGTTACCCCATGATCACCGAGCTTGCATCCATGCTGTCGACCCAGCTGCGTGCCGAAAATTACACCGACGCCGAGCAGATATCCGCCACCCGCTGTAGAATTATGGGTCATTCCATACGCCGTAACTTGGGGGGTAGTAACATGGAGCATCGTCAGGCAATTTTCGTCGTTGTAATTTCCTCGGTTTTGACTTTTTCAGCGTGCGACAGTAGCAACACTCACTCCGGCCGCTTCGTCGGCGGCCCGGTCGAAGGATTACGCTACAGTACGGCGACACAGTCCGGGTTCACCGGTGTCGAGGGTGAGTTCACCTACAAGCGCGGCGAGTCAGTCAGTTTTTATGTGGGCGATATTGTCATCGGCAGCGCAACCGGCACCGATACCGTTACCCCGTTCGATCTGGCGGGCATCGCACCGCCGCAGACGGCGGCGGAAATCCGCAGCGCTATAAATCTATATGCAGTACATACCGCAGCTTCACCCTTTGAGATTGCAAGCAACGTTGCCATTTTCTTGCAAACACTGGATCAAGACGGCGATAGCTCAAACGGAATTCAAATCCCGGCACGTCTGCACGAGCTTGCAGCGAATATGCAATTTGATTTCAGGCAAATTGCCGGTATGTTCGAAAGTAGTTTCAATTCCAGTGAGCTGCTTGCCAAAGCACGGGCAGCCAATGTTTGGTCAGATACCCGCTCCGTTGTGAAGCGAAGCGCAGCGCTTAACTCGCTTTATTCTGCGTTGAGCGTGGTGCCAGAAATTTACGCGAGGAGCAGATTCGAGAATGACAAAAATGCGGATGGAGTTGTGGATAGCCGAACAAGCTTTGTGATCGATACGTTGGGTCGAGTAGAGCAGGAGAATATAGACAGAAATGCAGATGGTATCGATGATAGCCGCACTACGTATGTGAGAGATGTCATGGGACGAACAATTCTTCGGAATGAAGACAGCAATGCAGACGGTACGGTCGATCAGCGGACTGTTTACTCCTATGACGCACAAGGTCGTATCTCGGAAATTGCTGTCGACAATAACTTAGATGGCAGCGTGGATGCGCGCACAACTTGGAGTTATGACCCCAATAATTTGTACATGCTGATTCAAGATGATACTGATGGTGACGGTATCATCAATAGTACGATGCTATTTTCACTCAGTAGTGATGGTCGCGTGGAGACCGACGAATATGACGACAATGCGGACCTTAAAATTGATCGGCGTACTATTTCTACATTCGAGAATAGTCAGTTAGTTACTCGTGTTGAAGATTCCAATGGGGATGGGCTACCAGATAGCCGCACTACCAATTACTACGACACAGCCGGTAAGTTGTTGTCCGCTGAAACGGATTCAAATGTAGATGGTGTGATTGACGTTCTGCAGGTAAATACTTGGGATACCAGTGGCTATCTAAATGTCATCGAGCTGGATCGAAATGCAGATGGCCAGATCGATTACCGCATCGTTTATCGCTACGATGCGTCAGGGAATCTGGTTACGCTTGAAGTCGATAGCAACGGCGACAGCAGCGTTGATCTCCGCACTCAGTGGACTCATGTTGCGGTTAATAACTGGGAGCTGGTGCTTGCTCCAGTGCCGCCATCACCTGCACCCGGACTAGGTGGCGGTATGGGTAGCGGCGGTGGCATGGGGATGTAACGTTATCCCCACAAGCTCACTTCTTCTCCAACTTCAACGCCGCCGAATTAATACAATAACGCTGGCCAGTCGGCTCCGGCCCATCTGGGAACACGTGCCCCAAATGCGCGTCGCAGCGGCTGCATAACACTTCGGTGCGGCGCATGAACAGGCCACGGTCTTCTTCAGTGCTGACGGCGCCGGGGCGGATCGGTTGGTAGTAGCTGGGCCAGCCGGTACCGGAGTCGAACTTCGCATTGGCGTCGAATAGCTCATTACCGCAACACGCGCAGCGATACACGCCCGCATCGTGGCAGTCGTGGTAGGCGCCGGTGAA
>JACQEQ010000099.1 GCA_016200445.1 Gammaproteobacteria bacterium
CGAACTGACCCCGCGATTGTGGAAGACACTCTTCGCAGCAAATCCGCTGCGGTCCGCGTTGCACAACGCCTGAACGAGTAAGAGCTATTTGTCGATGACGGTCTAAAATGACCGCTTACATTGGCGTGTACCACGCCGCCGTCGACACCGAGCATTCCAAGCGCTACCGCTACCGCCAAACCGAAGCCTGCCAAAGCAAATATTATCCACATCGTTGTCCCCTCCGTGGTTGGTGAGTGAGTTTGTAGAGTGGGCGATAGTACGACAACACGCGCGGCATTTTTATAATAGAAAAGTTGCTAAGCGGTCACTTGATGCGGGTACAAAAATAAGTCGCATTGCATGGTGTGCAGACAAACGGAGTGAGTCTTGTTTGTCTTGAATAGAAAACTTTTCAGGTGATGGGAAGTCAACTGCCAAATTATTTCATTGGGCACTGATTATCCGTACTTGAAAAAGCAACCGAGTTACCTTGCGCGACCGACTTCGCGACGCACTCCCAGTATTTTTTTGACTTCGTATTTTTGTTGCAGGATTTGGCTAAAAAATCTTTGATACCTTTGTCGTCTTCGTGCGTGGAGTTTTTCCAGGTTTTTTCACAAAGCACATTTGCTTCAGCTTTTGCTGTTGGCGGAGTCGCAGCATTTGAACCAACAGATACAGCGAGAAAACCTATGACAGCTATCCAGGCAATGGGATGTTTCATGTATTTTTAATCTCTGCTTATTTTGATGTTACATGTGCGTGGTTTGTGCGGTGGCGCTTGAAATTATGTATTGGGCGCATTGCCCCACCTTCCCAATCACCCTGGGGCCAGAGCAGTCCTCATACATTTCTCGTTACATCGCAACTACCAAGCTGACGGCAACTTCTCATTGATGGTGATCGATTTTTTATCAACGGTGATGTAGCCGCCGACACTTAAGTCTTTGAGAATCCGGCTGACCATTTCACGCGAGGCGCCCACCATGCTGGCGATGTCGCGTTGCGTCAGACGCTGATTCACCACCAGCTTGCCGTCTTCTTCTGATGCCAGACTTAACAATGTGCGGGCGACACGACCGTACACGTCCATAAGCGCCAGACTTTTTACATTGTCGGTGAGATTACGCAGGCGCTTGGTCAGGCCCTTGATCACGCGCAATGCGATTTGCGGGTGGCGCGTCAAGCAGCTTTCGAAATCGCGCTTCGACACAATCGACATTTTTGAATCGTCCAAGGTCATGACCGATGCCGAGCGCGGGGCTTCGTCGATGAGCGCAAGTTCGCCGAAATAATCTCCGGCTTCTTGGGTATTCAGGATGACTTCTTTACCTTCTTCATCGCTCAGAAACACTTTAACGCGGCCGGCGATGATGATGTACAGCGAATCTGATGCATCACCTTCATTAATGATGACGGTATTTTTGGCGTAGGTTTTGGTGACGGCGTGACTGGAAATTGCCTTGAGATCTTCATCGGGAAGACCAGCAAACAGCGGAATATTATTTAGCATGGCGGCTGTTCCTAGGTGTGCGTGATGCGCGTAAGAATACAACGAAATGGCCAACGTGCCAGCTCGACCGGCACGCGATACATAATTCTGTTTGATATCCGTATTTGTGAACGAACTATGGCCATTTTAATGTCGAATTAATACTGTTGCACTAGCGTCAATTATTTGCTACGCGCCATTTTGTCAGCTTGGTCAGCATGCTGGCATTTACTCTGTCGCAACGAGGCAGCGTTTATGAGTCGAAAAAAACGTCCCGACTTACTGGTAGTGCTCGCCGTGCTTGTCGGCTTCGGATTAATCGCCACCGCGCTTTCGCTCGAATGGCTCAGCACAGACCGCAGCAAACTTGCCACTCGCGATCAACTGCGTAAAGACGCGCAAGAACCGAGTATCGATCGACGTATTATTGATTAAATAAATACAACTGCCGCTCCGTTACCACACCATCCAACCTTACATCCCACGGCTGTTGCTCCAAGCTCGCCACACGCTGAAGCTCGTAGGCCACACCGATCAAACGCGGCTTACACCAGCTACGACGAAACAGGCGCGCGGCAAAACTGCGGTCGTAATACCCGCCGCCCATACCCAACCTGGCACCTTGATTATCAAAAGCTACCAACGGCACTAACACGAGATCCATGCTAATACCGCGTTGCAATTGAGTGTGAGTTACACACGGCTCGGGAATACCAAAACGATTGTTGTGTAAAACGCTATTAGATGTGAACAGCGCGAAACGCAGGTGGTTATGCAATGGACCGAGCAACACCGGAAGATATACGCGCTTGTGCTGCGTCCACGCACGTTGCACAGCGAGGCGCGGATCCGCCTCGCCCCGGCTGGCCCAATAGGTAGCGATACGATTACTGGTAAGAAACAAACTGGATTGCGTAAGGTGATGCGCTATTCGCACGTTGAAAGCGGCGCGCAGTGCAGGATCAAGCGCACGACGTTGTGCGCGCAAACGCACGCGAAGTTCAGAGCGTGATGTCATTGTGCGTAGAAAATTAGGAGGCGTCCCCACCTGTGCCGCTTGCCCCGATATCTCTGAACCATACGGTTCAGTTTGGAGACCGCTGCGATGCATTAGGCTTTCCGCCGCGAAGCGGACATGCACACAACACCGACTATAGGCCCCCAAGGGTATCAAGTTACGGCTCAAGAGAACTTGGAGCGATCACGAACACCGCAGGTGACGCCAAACTTTATAAACCGGTCAATTCATCGGCTAACAGCGCGCTGAATTGAAGTGCAAATTGATTGTCGGGAAAACCACCTGCAACGGCAAGCGGAATAAATCTATAACTCCAACTGCGTTGCTTTTTTCGGCTTGTCGTTTTGCAATGCCGCTTCAATTTTGTCGTGTAGATTTTTTACCCGCGCAGCAAACGCATGTTCTACCGGCGCAATCTTGGACTGTTGCAGCAATTCATGCGCCAAGTTTAATGCGCAAATTACTGCAATGCGGTCCATGCCGACCACTTTACGGCTATCGCGAATCTGGCGCATTTTTCCGTCAAGAAAGCGTGCCGAAGCGATTAAACTTTCACGCTCGTCTACTGGACAAGCAACGCAAAACTCTTTTTCCAGAATACGTACCGTCACTGGCACACTGTCGTTGCTCATGTTTCAACCTCTAGCGATTTTAACCGCGTGATCATCGCCTCGACGCGCACCCGCGCGACGTCGTTCTTCTCGATCAAACGTGCGCGCTCTGCTACCAACGCCACCTGCCTGCCACGCAGCAAATTGTTTTCGGTTTTTAGCTGTTCACAAACCTTAAGCAGCTTTTCCACCTGGCTCTCCAGACGAGCAAACTCAGCGGTGGATTGTTCTTTTTGAGCGCGCTTTTCCATGACGGGCAACTATAGTGCCGCAGCGCCGAGACGGTCAATTATCCTTGTAAATTTCAGCTGGTTTCTAGCGGTCGGCGTAGCGCAAAGGTGTTTGCTACACTAAGCACTAATTATTCCTAGGTTCCCGCATGTCCACCGAATTAGATTTCGAAACCGTCAATCAGGCGTTGCGCCGTGCTGAAGCGGGCATCACCGCAAGCGAAGCTCACGGCTGCTTATGCGGACTGTTATGTGCGCAGCAGCCGTTCGATGCGCAAACCTGGTTGCTGCATACACTGATCGAAACCGATGCTACCCGTGCCGAGGTCATCGAATCTCGCGTCATACTAGAACAACTGGCGCAAACTGCCGTGCAACAACTGAACGATGCCGAATACGGCTTTATGCTGCTGTTGCCCGATGACGAGCACGCGCTGCAAATACGGACGTTAGCCGTGAGTCAGTGGTGCCAAGGTTTTCTTGAAGGACTGCGCCTTGCAAACGTTGCAGATCCTGAAGCACTGCACGGCGACGCGGGTGAGATCATGAGCGACATTCAGGAAATTTCTAAAGCTGCCCGCTTTCAAGTCGACGACAGCAACGAGAACGAAGCCGACTTCGCCGAGCTGGTCGAATTCCTGCGCGCCGGGATTCGGCTCGTGTACGAAGAACTCCATACCGCGACTGCGCTAACGAAACCTGATCGCGCGCAGTTACACTGACGCGTTCGCCCTGGAGCACTTGGTATGGATCAAAAAGAATTTTCCTCCCGCCGTAAGCGGCTCATGCAAACGATGGGGCGTGGCACCATCGCGATCATTCCCACCGCGCCCGTGCGCGTGCGGAATCGCGATTCGGAATACCCCTATCGCCCCGACAGCGACTTCCATTACCTCACTGGATTTCCCGAACCTGAAGCCGTCGCGGTGTTTATACCCGGGCGTAAAGAAGGCCAGTACGTGTTGTTCTGCCGCGAACGCGATCAGCATGCCGAGATCTGGCACGGCCGGCGCGCCGGGTTGCGCGGCGCCTGCGAAACTTTCAGTGCAGATCACGCCTATCCAATTACTGAGCTTGATGCTGTATTGCCCGAACTCTTAGAACACTGCGGTCGCGTGTTTTATACCTTGGGCCACAATGCGGAATTCGATCAACGGGTGGTGGGCTGGGTCAATCGCTTACGGCAGAAAGGCCGCTCTGGCGTGCATACCCCCGGCGAATTTGTCGCGCTTGACCACGTGTTGCATGACATGCGTTTGTTCAAAAGCAAAGCCGAAATTCGCACCATGCGCCGCGCGGCCAACATCTCGGCGCTGGCACATGTGCAGGCGATGCGCGCCTGCCGTCCAGGCCTGTTCGAGTACCAGGTTGAAGCGGAATTGCTGCACACCTTCCGGCAGCATGGCTGCGTACCGGCCTACAACTCCATCGTCGGCGGCGGCGCCAACAGCTGCATCCTGCACTACAACGAAAACAACATGCCGCTGAACGACGGTGAATTGTTGTTGATCGACGCGGCGGCGGAATATGAATTTTACGCATCCGACATCACCCGCACCTTCCCCGTCAACGGATGTTTTTCACCGGAACAAAAAGCCATTTACGAACTGGTGCTCGCCGCGCAATACGCCGCAATTGAAAAAGTAAAGCCCGGAAACCTCTGGAGCGCGCCGCACGAAGCGGCGGTAAAAGTGCTCACGTACGGCCTGGTGAAGCTCGGCTTATTGAAAGGTAAGCCTGCCCAGCTCATCGAAGACCAAAGTTATCGGCGCTTTTACATGCACCGTACGGGTCATTGGCTAGGCATGGACGTGCATGACGTGGGCGAATACAAATTCGGCGACCACTGGCGGGCACTGGAATCCGGCATGGTACTCACAGTCGAGCCAGGACTTTACATATCGGCGGGCAGCAAAGGCATCGCAAAAAAATGGTGGAACATCGGCGTGCGCATTGAAGACGACGTGCTGGTAACGCCAACCGGCCATGAGGTGCTCAGTGCAGCCGCGCCCAAAAGCGTAGCTGACATCGAAGCATTGATGACACGTTAATATGGCTTCGATGAACTACGACTTGATCATCGCGGGCGCCGGTTTGGCGGGTTCCAGTCTCGCCTTGGCGGCGGCACAACAAGGCTTGCGCGTAGCGTTGGTGGAAACTACCGCGCGCCCGGCCGCACAGCAAACCGGTTACGACGAGCGCTCCATTACTTTATCGTACGGCTCGGCGCGCATCTTGGCAGGTCTGGGTCTGGAAGCGCATATCGCGCGCAACGCCGTACCGATTCAACGCATCCACATTTCAGAACGCGGCCGCTTCGGCGTGACACGTCTTGACAGCCGCGAAGAACACGTCGATGCGCTTGGTTACGTCATCAATGCACGCCTGCTGGGCGGCGTGTTGCAGGGCGCTCTGGATACACAGAGCAATGTCACCTGGTTCTGCCCTGCGCGACTCACCGCCATCCAAACCGATGCAGATCAAGTGCACGCGACCATCGACAGTCATGGCACCTTGCAACGCCTCAGCGCGCAGTTGCTTGCGGGGGCCGACGGTGCCGGGTCCACGGTGCGCAAACTGCTGGGTATCGGCGTCACGCAACACGATTACCGCCAAACCGCTATCGTGGCGCAACTCACAAGCACCCGCCCCCACCAACACACTGCTTACGAACGCTTCACGCAGTCCGGTGCGATCGCGCTGTTGCCGATCGCCGCTGGCAGACTGGGCCTGGTATGGATGCAACCCGCCGATGCTGCGCGCGCGGCACTGGCGCTCTCCGATGCGGAATTTATAACGCAGTTGCAACACCACTTCGGCGCACGGCTCGGTTCATTCCGCGACCTTGCGCCGCGTCGTGCCTATCCGCTGCACTTGAGTTGCGCACAGGCACAGACACATACGCGCAGCGTGTTGATCGGCAATGCCGCACATGCGTTGCACCCGATTGGCGGCCAGGGTTTTAATCTCGGCTTACGCGACATTGCAACGCTCGCGCAACTGCTCGCCGACGCACGCCGCATGGGGTCTGATCTCGGCAGTTCGGCATTATTGGACCAGTACGTCCGTTGGCGCCAGGCCGATCAACAGCGCGTGGTGCGTTTCACCGACACCCTGGTGCGCGTGTTCGAATCGCCCTCGCTGCCGATCGCAGCAGTCCGGCCGCTGGGATTTTTAGCCGCCACGCTGTGCCCGCCGCTCAAACATTCGATTGCAAAAAGTGCGATGGGCTTGGCAGGGCGATTACCGCGCCTGGCCCGCAGGCTACCGCTTTGAGCACCAAAGAATCCAATCTTGATATTTTAGTAGCGGGTGGCGGCATCGTCGGCGCCACCACCGCCTGTGCACTGGCATTGCAGGGTTTACGCGTCGGGCTGATTGAGCCGCATCCGCCCTCTGACAGCTTTGATCCCGTATATTTCGACCACCGTGTCAGCGCCATCACGCGCGCATCGGAGCAAATTTTCCGTGCGCTCGGTGCCTGGGATAAAATGTGCGCACGGCGGGTAACGCCGTTCCGTGAAATGCACGTGTGGGACGATGCAGGCTGCGGCGCGATTCATTTCGACAGCGCCGACCTGGGCGAAGACTCGTTAGGGCATATTGTCGAGAACCGCGTAATGCAAATCGCCCTGCTCGAAACATTACGCGCGTTGCCACACGTTGAAATTTACAGCCCCGCCGCACCAACACGATTGCGTATCGACGACGCAGCCGCGCAGCTCGACCTGGACAATGGACGCACACTACACGCAGCGTTAATCATCGGCAGCGACGGCCACGCATCGTGGGTACGCGAACAATGCGGTATTACGCAACGCGCCAGCCCCTACGAACAGAGCGCGTTGATTGCAAATGTCGAGACCTCACTCCCGCATCGCGATACTGCATGGCAATGCTTCACTGCCGAAGGTCCGGTTGCGCTGTTGCCGCTGGCCAATGGTCACAGCTCGCTGGTGTGGAGCGTACCGCATGCGCGTTGCGCCGCGCTGCTGCAACTCGACGACACCCGGTTTTTACATGAACTGAATCTGGCGTTTGGCGACAGCTTGGGCTTGATACACGCCGTGGGTGCGCGCGCCACGCACCCGCTGCAACGCGCGCACGCGAACGATTACATAAGCTCACGCGTTGCACTGGTGGGCGATGCCGCGCACACGGTACATCCCATGGCTGGCCAAGGTGTCAATCTGGGTCTGCTCGATGCCGCCACACTGGCCGAAGTTGTGTTGGACGCACACCGCGCAGGACGCGATCTGGGCGATTTATTGGTATTGCGCCGCTATGAGCGCTGGCGCAAGGGCCACAATCTCGCCATGCAAACCGCCATTGATGGCTTGAAACTGTTGTTCGCCAAACGCAATCCGGCGATTCTCTGGGCGCGCAATATCGGCGTGCGATTTACCGATGAAAATACAGCGTTAAAAAATTTCATCGCGCAACATGCCATCGGCCGGCGCGGCGACCTGCCCGCACTGGCACGTGCTCCATAAGTTTGCTCCCTGTAAAAAATCGGCTAAGCTCAACTCCGCTTTTGTCAACACTATGATCTGGAGTCAGTAGCGTGCGTCTGCGCTTTGTTTTGTTAGCTGTCATATTATTTTCGCTATTGGCAGGTTGCGCAGGAACGCGCGGCGGCGGAACAGCGGCGCATCCGTATTGGCCTAAGCCACCTGACCCGGCACGTTTTATTTATGAGTCGGTCATCCGCAGCGAACTCGACATCGTTCAAGAATCCAAAAGCGATATGTTGCGTAATAGCGTCGTGGGATTAAACCCGCGCTCCGCCATGGCATTTAAAAAACCCTATGATGTCGCTGCTCGCAACGGCCGCATTTTGGTTTCGGACAGCGGCGGTGAAATCGCACATTTATTTGATATCCCGCAGGGACAACTGATACGTATCGGGCGTGCCGAAAAAGGTAAGTTACAACAACCTTCCGGCGTAACCATCGATACGCAGGGCAACCTCTACGTTGCCGACGTTAAGATTAAGTACGTGAATATGTACAACGCCACTGGACACTTTATCCGCTCGTTCGGCAGCAAAGAGCTATTTTCAAAACCGGCTGACGTTGCCGTCAACAAAACCGGCGACCGCATCTATGTGGTGGACCTGGGCGGCATCGACAGCGACAAGCATCGCGTCACCGTATTCGACCGCGAAGGCAAGGTGTTGTTCACGTTCGGCAAACACGGCAATGCGCTCGGCGATTTTCACTTGGCGTCGCATATTGACATTGGCCCGGACGGTAACGTCTACGTGCTCGACGCGGGTAATTTTCGCGTGCAGGTATTCGATCCCGACGGCAAGTATTTACGCAGCTGGGGCAAAGTCGGTGTGGACATCGGCGACCTGGCGCGCCCGCGCGGCCTAGCGCTCGACACCGAAGGCAATGTCTACGTAACCGACGGCACCTTCGGCAACTTCCAGATTTTTAATCCACAGGGCCAGTTGTTGATGTGGATCGGCAACACCGGCCAAGATAACAAGCCGGGGCAATATGCATTACCCGCCGGCATCGCGGTCGATGAAACCAACCACGTGTTCGTGGTTGATCAGCTGTACACCAAAATCGAAGTGCTGCGCCGGCTGACCCAGGAAGAAAGCAACCGGCTCGGCAAAAACCTGCCGCTCCTCACTCAAACCAAGGGAGAGTCTATGAGCTTGACGCCAACTAAAGCTTCTACCCATCTTCCCGACGCTCTGCCGAAAGCAGAGGCTGTTACACCACCGCTACCGGCGGACCCAATTCCTACTCCGACACCGACTCCTGCCGTTCCGTAATTGCTAAGCGGTTAACCGCCGCCCACCACCGCTACGCAGCGAATTCTAGCCAGTAGCCCACCGGCGGCAAGCACGCTTTGCGCACCGGTTGCCGGATCGATGCGGATCAATTTATCGCCGGCCAGATCGACCACGAGCACTTTGCCGCTGGGCTCCACCGCGATATCGACCGGTGCCACCAGATGCCCCCCTGCGGAAATTAGCTTCTGCGCTCCGTCGGCGGGATGCACGTGGATCACTTTGCCGCTGCCATGATCGACCACGTACAGATGACCGTCGGCTGCCACTGCGATGCCGCTGAGGCTGACGAAGTGTCCACCTTGCGACACCACCGTTTCCGCACCCGTGGTTTTGTCGACGCGAATCACCGCGCGTTTGCCCAGCTCGGCAATGTAATAGTGACCGTCCAGCCCGATCACCACACCCGTGGGTCCGTCACCGAAATTATGCCCTGTATTAATTTGCGTTTCGGCTCCGGTGTCGGACTTGACATTAAACAAACCGCTGCCGGTGGCGGACGGTAAATTCACCACCGCGTAGTCGCCGCCGGACTTGACGGCAATGTCCTGATAAACTTTTCCGCTGCTGTGCACCAGCGTCTGGCCGCCACTGTGCGGCGCAACGCGCAGCACCAGACCACTGTCGGTGACCACCGCTAGATCGCCGGTTTTTTCGAATGCAATGCCCTCGGCGTTGCCAAGCGCTCCGCCTTGAGCAATCACCGTAAGCACGCCGGTGGCCGGATGCACGTGCACCACTTTTCCACCGGTACCGATCACGATGTCGCCGTGATTCAGTGCGCAGCCTTTGACTTTATCCGCCAAGATCCGCACCCAGCTCGCCACCGACGGCACGCCTTTGTGGTCGACGATAAACAACATGTAATGGCCGGGCGGCGCCAGCGTTTCGCAGTCGACCACGCACGCCTTGAGCTTGCACGCACCGTCGCGTTTGAACGGAATGTCGATCAAGCGTTGTGCGCTGTCGTAGGAATGCGTGGTCGCCATCGGCGCGACCAAGCTGATCCACTTGATGTCGGCCGCATGGGGTGTGTGCAGGGTAAAACACTCGCCCAGTTTGAGTTGCTCCGGTGCCTGTTCGATGCATGGGCGCGGGCCACGGAACAAATACGGCGGATGGTATAGCTCCAAACGTAATTCGTCGTTGCGCCGTGATGGGTTGGAACCGGCTGTCAATACCCGGCCATCCGGCAGCAACACGGCCGTCGAGTGATACATGCGCGGCACGCGTGCGGCGGCTCCGGTGTGCCAGGTGTTGCTGGCCGGGTCGAAGATTTCGGCTTCCAGCGACGCCGTCGCGGCGTTCTCGCCGATCGCGCTGCCGCCGGTGGCGACCACGGTACGGTCGGGCAAGATCACCGCGTTGACATGCACACGTGCACGCAGCATCGACGGCAACGTAACATACGCCGGACTCGGCACATTGAGTTTGATGCTATGCACCGCGTTGATGCTGGGGCTGCCGCCGCCCATCACCATCACGCGCTGATCTTGTGCCGGCGGCAACAATACGGTCGCGCCTTGATCGCGTGCGCCAAATTGAAAACTCGCCGGCACGGCGGCCGCAGGCAAGGCGGTATACGCCCCTGTGGTGGTGTTCAAAAATCCGGGCGGCACCCCCGAACCACCAAAGCGCATTCCCGAATGAAACACGCGCCCGTCCATCAACAAATGCAAATGCGGGAACAACGGCCAGTTGAACGGCGGCGAACTCGCGGTCCAGCCGGTGGGATTGTCGTAAATTTCATCCTTGACGGCACCGCCGCCGGACACCGCCAGCACCCGGCCATCGCCCAAGGTTGTCAAGGTAGGGTACCAGCGCTTTTCTTGCATCGACTGAACAAAAGTCCACTGCTCGGTGATGGGATCGAACAGCAACGCGGTCTGTAGACCGGTAAACGCGTAGTCCTTGGTGCCGCCCGCCACCAACACGCGACCGTCGGCCATGAAAGCCTGCCCGGCGCAGAACACGTCGATCGGCGTGACCGGCGTATGGAAGGTACCGTTCTCGTAATCGTAAACCGCACTGCGTAATCCCGTGGTGTATAACTCGTCGTTGCCGGAACCGGCGAAGAACAACACCTTGCCGGTATGCAGCACCGCCGCATGCACCGCCAGCACCGGCAACTCACACGGCAGCAATTCCCAATAGCCTTTGGCCGCCGCATCCAGCGCACTGACCGGTGCGTGACCGGGCACTACAATCGGCAACGCGTCATGGTGCATGCCGCCATCGGCAGCGGCTGCCGCATGGTGATCCGGCACCGCAAGAATTGTGTGCTCCGGGATCGGCTGCGCGTGCGTGAGATCATGTGTCGGCGGGGTTTGGGGACGCGGCGGTTTATGCGGCAGGCAACGCTTTAAATCGACCGGAGCGCATTCGTCGTGGCAATGATCGAACGGCAAGTGCAAGTTCAGCGTCTTCAACGCTTTTTCCGTGACCCACAACTTTTGGCGCGCGCGGATCAGGCCCGCCAAACCCGCCATCATGTGTTCTTCGATGTGACAGTGAAACAGGAAATCGCCTTTGATCGTGACCTGGCACGCGTCCTTGGGCGGGCATTTTTGCAGCTCTTCCAGCTCGCAAGGCAAGCGCAGCGCATCCGGCATCACGCTGTCGAGCACGAAGGTTTCGACCGGACTCAACGCATGCACATCGCTGGCGCCGCCCGGCGGCGTGGGAATTTGCCAGCGCGTAGCATGCGGATGAAAGTTATGCCACACACTGCCCACGTCCAGATTAAACAGATACCAGCGCAAGGTGTCGCGCGCGTTGCCGGCAATGGTTGGCGTGTTGCCGACGAAGGCGCGGCCGTTGAGGCAATAGGTTTGCTGCCCGCCGCCGCCCGCGAACACGATGTGTTCGTTGGTGCCGTTGTTCTTCCAGGTGACTTTTCCGCCCGGTGCGACCGACACGTCGTTGGGCACGAATTTATTGTCAAGAATGCTTACGTTAACCGCCGCTGGCGCACCGGCGACGGTGCGCACGATGCCCGCCATGCTGGCACCGTGAATGCGGCAGATGTAATTGCAGACCTCGCCGAGACCGGGAAATGTCTCGACGTGCGTGTTGCCATGAAACAAAGTCGGACTTTCAAACTTGCAGTGCCCGGCGGCACCGGCCATCGCGTGCATGAACAACGGCACCTCATGGTCAACGCGCGGCGCCTTTGGATCGCGCACGATAATTCCACCGAACAGGCCGCGATTAATGTTGCTCTGCACATGCTGCACGTGATCGTGGAACGGCCAGGCACCGATGGTTTTTTCCGTCGCGTCGAACACATAGGTCCAGCTCTGACCCGGCAAAATCTCGTCGCTGCGCCGGCCGTCCTTGCTGGCCACACCGCGCGGCCAGGCGCCGTCCGACTCGATGCCATAATGCAGCCCGTGCACATGCAGGCTATGACATTCCTCCGGGTCGCCGTTCAACACGTGGATGTACAGCCGCTCGCCGGGCGTCGTCCAAATTACTGCGCCGGGCACACGACGCTGCCACTGCGGTTCATTGATATCCGCCGCAATCAGCGGCGCGGTGTTAGGGACGGTGTAATCGGCATCCAGGTATTCGCGATACACCAGCGCATCCACGCGTGCCGCGAGAATCTCGTCCGCCGGAATCCGCCCCAGTTCATGCCCGGCGTTAAACTGGCAATCGCGGCCATAGTGCCGGGCGCAGAGTTCCGGCGCGAGCGGACTATAGCCGGGCACAGGTTCGATTTTCAGAAAAATATCGCGGCGGACGCAGGCAGCGGTCATGGCAATCTCCCGGGTAATTGTCAACACAAGGCGAAACGCTGCCGCGTAACCGCGTGCTGCAGCGCAAAAAGATCATCCCGCCATTCGAGAAATAAAAATAATGGACTGGCAGGAAATTCGCTGTGCGAATGTATCGAAGAACAATGTGCAGGATTCACCAACACCTGCGAAGTGCCGGTGGAACGCCGTGACGACGGCGCCGGACGAGCCCAGTTGCGGAACCGCAGTGGTTTCGGCTTCAGGCGCAAAATATTGAGCCCGTGTTGAGCCGATTATCGCCGCAAATTGGCTCACTATTTAATAAAAAATGAGCCGATTACAGTCTACAATCGGCTCATGACCTACCGCCGCCGAGCTTGAAACGCAACTGTTGGCAATGCGATCGGAGGAGCAGAGAGAGATGATTTCTGTTTGCGTCATTGATTGCTCTCGCCAGGCAAAAGGGGACAAATACCAATGCCAGTTAAGTTAAAGGCGCAACTTGCGTGACCGGAAATTCTTGTGGGGGCCGGCACGTCGACCAAGGCGCACACACGGGTGCGCCCCTACAAATCCCTTAACTTACTGGCATTGGGACGAATACCATTAATGTGCGTGACGTGCGATTTCGGGCGAACTACCGAAAGCTAGCGGATTTCCGGGTTGCCACCGGCGCAGAGTCAAGCACCGGCTCTTCGGCAAGTTGCGGCGGCTCGCTTCCGGCGGGCGCCACCGGCAACTCGCCATACACCGAATTCACTACCCGCTCTATTTCTTCGGCGCTGGCAGGGACCTGGTAAAACGTCTCGCCGGCCTTGTGCATTCCATTGATGTCAAGCACCGCTCCTGTAGGCAGATCATCGCCTTTGCCCAAACCACCTTTCACTGCATACAACACCCAGCGCGGCCCTTCGAGCGACAACACCATGTAGGATGCGTCGGCGACCGCAAGCACGGTTTGCGCGCCCAACTGCGTTACCGTGCCATAGCTCAACACAATTCCAGAGCCGAGCTCATAACCCGCAGGCACGACGACCGCCTTGGCCAGTTCATAGGTGCCGAGCGCCGCGCCGGCGGCAACCGATACGACCGAGCCAGCGCCCGTTACGGTGGCGGCTGTCGCGGTACCGACCACTTGCGTGGTGACTTCGCCCGCGACACCGGCAACGGCCATACCGCTACCGGCGACCGCCGATGCCACCCCTTCCACTACCCCAACCGCTGCGCCACCTGCGGCAATGCCCGCAGCAGACAAAGGCGCGCCGACGTATTGCACGGTTTTGCCGGCCGCGTAGCCACCGGCGGCGGTCGCTGCGGCAACCGCCTTGCCCGCACCGTAAACTCCGGCGCTGGCCACGGAGCCACCGGCCAACTCACCCGCCGCCAAGGCCTGGCCACCGATCAGCTCAACGGCGCTGTAAATCCCCACGACTGCGGCGGTCGCGCTCGGTGCCGTGATGTCGTACACCGACCCGGCACTATTCCATGCCACTTCCACGGCGATATCGGCGACCACGATGCCTTCCCGCACCGTCATGATGACAGGAAAGGCGACGGTGTTGACTGTTATATATCCGAGCGATGCGGCTGCGAGTTTGCCCGCAGGCTTGATGGTTGCGTCCCAAAAAATCCCCTGCAACACCCAACGCAGCGATTTTAAAACCGCCAGCGTGTAGCCGGTCTGGTGGCCCTGCGCAATGTCGTCGGCGGCGGACTTAAAAGATTGCTTCACGTCATGCGAGTAATTGCTGGCAGTCTCGACAATAATTTCGGTCGCTTTGCTGGAGTTAGCTTCACGCCATTGATTGGAGCGCTGAAACGCTTCGACAAAATTCTCCATCGATGCGCTCGCCGCCACCTTACTCGCGCGTTCGCCTAAATTCGCAGGCAGCGATACATAACCTTTAATAAAGCGCTCGGCGGCAAACGCAGCATGCCCGCCGGACGCAGCCAATGAATCCTGCGAAGTATTTTTGGCCAATCGCGTCGCGCCACCGAACAGTGCCGCTGTCGTGCTGTCGGTTGCGTCGCTCAATTGCGCTCCAGCTGTGAGTGAATCGCCCGCGAGCTGCGCACCGCTGTCGCGCGCCGCCGTGTAACTTGTGCCCGCAAAGGTTACCGCCGCCGCTGCGGTGTTCCAGCCGGTTGCAGGAGCTGTCAAGACCCAGCGCCCGCCGAGCGCCGTGATGTCACGCGCGTCTTTCGCCACGCGGTTGGTGGACTGATTCACCGCCTTGCCCGCAGCGACGCTTTTTTTCACACCCGCCGCCGCGAAATCCACAGACTCTTTGGCGTGTTCAATCGACTCCTGAAACGATTGCGCTGCGCGCATACCCGCCATGCTCAGCGCAAGATCGAGCGCATCGGGACCGGCCGGGATCAGATGAATCGTCGTCATCGGCACCTGGAACGCTCCGTTGCGATATAACGTGGCGTGTCCTTGCACGGCCAGTTTCTTGGTGTTTTGCAGTGGATCAGCCACCGGTTGTTGCGCACAAGACAACACCAGGCAACTCAGTACGACAGGAACAATCCGTTGTGTTTTCATTTCGTTTCTCCGGCGCGTAAATCCTGCGGTATGTTTTCCAGCACCTTCTGAATCACCTCGGGATCGTCGTTGATGACTTTAATCTCAACTCCGCTTTCAGTGCCCAGTGTTTGCAAATCAACCACCGTGCCGACCGGGACACTTTGCACCGGCACGCTCTGGTCGCCACCGGCATCTTTCCATTGCACTTGGCCTTTTGCCGCTGCAATGACCAGTCGTGGCCCGTCCCAGGCGAGGAAGATCGCGCTATTGGCGGCGCCTAACAAGGCCTGCGTCGGAATCGCGGTTAACGCGTTGTAGCCGAGCGCGATCCCGGATTGCGCCTGATTCAAGGTGACCTTGGTGGTCCCTGCGACCAAGTCATAACCGACTTGCGCAGCGTAAACGGCGGTGCCGGTCACACTACTCACCGCCGCCTGCCCCACACCCGCCACCGGCGCCGCTGTGGTTACAGCAATCTGGCTTACCGCGCCCACCGTACCGCCGACCGCGTAAGTCACCGGCACGGTGCTATAAGCTGCGAGAGAAAGCCCGGCGAGCAAGCCGCCCTCGACCGTGGGCGACACGAGCTTTACGCCCGTCGCGGTCGCGTAATACAAGCTCATGCCGGTGGATTCGATGGTCCGGCCGCTGACGATGAACACGCCTGCAACCGGCAAAAAAATCACATTGGCGGCCAATTTCACGCTCGCCTCGGTGCCTTGCACGGCGCTGCGCGCAGCCGGTTTGAACAAGCCGGAGTACGCGGCCTTGACATATCCGGCCATGATATCGCCTAACGCCGACAGCGAATTGCTGCGCTCGCCCGATTGCGCGTAGGCCTTGTTGAAATCGACTTGCGCGGTGGCGAACGCAGCGCTCCAATGACCTTCGATATGGGTCGACATCGCCTGCTTCGCGTTGTCGCTCAATTCACGCAGATTCGAGAAATCCTGGTGCAGCTTTTTGAAGTAATCTCCGGGCACGTTCGCGAGCGCTTTACGATCTTCTTCGGTGCGCTTCGCTAACGTGAGATTTCCTTTGGCGAAGCGTTCCCATGCGCGCTGCATCGTCTGTGCGCCATAGTCGAGCTCAGCCCCGGCGAGCTCCTTGGTGAACGCCCACTCCTGGTTCGCCAGCGCGGTGCCTTTCTGAAAAGTGTCAACACCGGTCCGCACGCTCTTGCCCGTGACCGCGCCCATGCCTTGACCATACTCGGCGCTGTGACGTTTTATATCGCTCTGCATTTGCGCCAGCGCGCTGCCCGATGCGGTCAGCGAATGCTGTTTCGCATACGCCAGCGCTTTCTCGGTCGACGAGATAAAAAACCAGCCTTCGTGATACAGCGAGGCGTGACCGCGCAGATTCGCGGCGGTAATCGGCATGATTTCCGCCGGTGTGTTTTTAACTGCGGGCGGCTCGTCTGCAACTACGGAGCAAGACAGCGTTAAACAGATGACCGGCGCACAACGTTTTATCCATGCCATGAATTGCCCCCTTTGTAGATGAGCATTATGCCAAACCGCAGCGCTTCCAGAAATAACTATCAACTGCTGCCTAACGCATCGCCAACGGTGTTGCCGCGCTCAGGAAACTTCTTGTATTCTGAGTCCACGCCGGTCTGTCGGCGTCCCGCCCGCGGGAAGGGCTGCGCCCAACAAACTTTAACTTCATGCATCGATTTCCTTGCATCCTGAATTGCGGGCACTGGATCACCAAGGAGGTCGTATGATCGTCAATCTCGCCGCGCTGCGTGAGCAGCGCACGTCTGCAACGCAATCTTCGTCCGAATTCGCCGACGGCGATCCTCGCAAGTTAAATCACCTATCACTGGAACAGCAGAAGAAGCGTGCCAAAGAGTTATTGCACGACCTGCGCATGCACGAGCTCTCAGCGCTTGAACGGCGGCGGCGCGTCCACACCGGCACGCCTCGACAAACAAATATCGAGCCCCGCCTGAGCGAAGCACAATTTGTGATTGCGCGCGAACACGGGTTTCCGAAATGGGCGGATTTTAAAACGCATATTGAACAAGCCCGCATCGCGCGCGCTGCCGTTGCACAAGGTGCGCCGGAGGTGTTGGATGCCGAATGCCGCACGCTGCACATCCGTTGCGGCAGCGACATCATGCACAAGCTGGCGGTTGCCGGATTCGCGGGTGATTTTCTTAATTTCTCTGATCCCTATGCGCACGGACCGGTACCACGAACTTCAACCTTGGATGAGTTCATTCGCATCCGCGCCGCGCATATCGAGCGGAGATATCATCAAGCGCCCGTGCTCACAGTGCTCACCGAAGACTATGCCGCACTTGAACAGGCCCGCGATTATGAAATTGTCACGCTCTGGTTTGAACATGATTCCTACGACCAACTCATCCTCGCAAAACTACTGCATTTTTTCAGCGATCCGGGCAGGCGTCCGCAGCGATTGAGATTCATCAACGTCACCGGGTTTCCAGGCGTGCAGCGCTTCAATGGCCTTGGCCAGCTGCCCGCCGATGCGTTGCGCGTGTTATGGGCGCAGTTTACCGACGTCGGCGCAGCACAATTTGAATTTGCCAAACACGCCTGGCACGCGATCACCGCGCCGGCACCGGAATTGCTCGCGCAGCTGATTGCAACACAGACGCCGGCATTGCCAGTCATGGCTAACGCGCTGCATCGCCACCTGCAAGAATTGCCGTCGCTGCACAATGGCCTGAGCCTCACCGAGCAACTGACGTTGCAGGTGTTATCCAACGAGGGTCCGCTGAATGCCGCGCGCGTGTTTGGCAGTTACACCAATCGCTATGAACCGCTGCCCTATCTGGGCGACAGCATGTATTGGTGTTATTTGGACGACTTAGCGGGCGCGCCGCACCCGGCAATTCTGCTCAATAAACACGGCGAAAAACCTAACGCGTGGGATGTTTCGCTCACACCCTTGGGCAACGCACTCTTACACGGCACCGCGCACTGGCTGGAACTCCATCCCGTACCACGCTGGGTAGGCGGCGTGCATATCGACGCCCGGAGACGACCGGTCTGGTGTTATGACGGTGCGGGAGGCGCTGTATTAAGGCAATGATGGCCTGCAAGCAGCCAGAAAAATAGTCGTTATCCGCCCCCGATTACTTGCGAAGTCAACAGCCATAATCTGTTTTAACTAACCAGTCTTACCGGGCGGACTCCTTGTGAATTACTGTTTATATGCGGCAGCGTGACGGTAAACGCAGTGCCCGCACCCACAACACTGGTAACGGAAATATCTCCGCCCATCATGCGGCAATACTCGCGCGACAGCGCCAATCCCAAACCGGTGCCGCCGTAGTTGCGTGCGTTGTCGGTATGCACTTGTGTAAACGGCGTGAATAGTCTTGCCAGCTGTTGCGGCGTCATGCCGATGCCCATGTCGGTCACGATGAACTGGATCGTATTGCGCGGTTCCGGCTTGACATCCACCGTCAGCGCCACCGTTCCATTGCGGGTGAATTTGCAGGCGTTGTGCAACAGGTTGAATAAAATTTGCTTGAGCTTGGTCGGGTCGGCCTTGATGGTACGCACCTCACCCGGCAGATTAACGACAAGCCGATTAAATTGTTTTTCCGCAGCCGGTTTGAGCACCGCAGCCACTTCATTCAAAAGCGGCTGCAGGAGCACGTCTTCCATGCGCAGATCGGTTACCCCGGCTTCGATCTTGGACAGATCCAATAAATCATTAATCAGTTTTAATAAGTGGCGGGCTGAAGTGGATATCCGTTTCAAGTCGCTAATGGCATCCGCGCCGCCGTTATCGCTTGCCGGCAACGTTTCCTCCAGCAGTTCGCCATAGCCGATAATCGCGTTGAGCGGCGTGCGCAGCTCATGGCTCATATTGGCAAGGAAGCGGGTCTTTGCGTAATTAGCCTCTTCTGCGGATTGCTTGGCGACTTCCAGTTCGCGGGTACGCTGCTGCACTTTGATTTCCAGAGACTGCGCCAAGCGCGTCGCATCTTCTTGCGACTGCTTGAGACGTTGCACCATCACCCGCAACGAATGCGCCATCACTCCGATTTCGTCGCGTTGCTCCAGGTGAATCTCCACATTCGCGCCGCCGCTGCTAACGCGATCCGCAAGCGCAGTGAGCTTTCTGATCGGCGCGGTGAACCGCTCGGCAAAGATCCAGGTGATCAGTCCGCCAACGACTGCGCAAATGATGGCGCCGATCAAACTAAGACGAACCATGTCTTGCAGTTGCTGGTTAATTGAAGCGAGCGAATAGACCAAGATCAAAGTGCCGTTCGCTGCAAGTCCCGGCGGCGCAACCGGTCCGCCGATCTTGAAATATTGACCGTTTTTTTCCGTAACCCAGCCGTGGGCTGCATGCGCTACTGCCGCAAATGGATCATCGAGCTTACGGTCGCGTAATGCATTTTCGTCGGTGCCGTCTGTCAATACCCGCCCCTGTTGATCTAAAACATACGCGGCATGCAATGCGGTATCGGTTTTTGCGACATTGAGCTGAAAGCGCAAATGGCGAATATCCAGCACATAGAGATCATCGAAAACAGCTTCTGAAATCGCATTCGCGGTTGCCTGGAGTCCCGACTCGAACTCCTGCAACATGCGCTCCCGCGTCGACACGATTGAAAACACGGTGACGGTTCCCGCCACGATCAGAATAATCGACAGTGTGAATGCGAGCAGCTTGGCGCGAATGCTCGTCATTGCGACAAGTGGAGAAGCTCGATGACAGGCATTCGATACTTCTCGAATAATTCCAGGGCTTGACTTGGAACCGGGTCAAATTTTGACGTTTTCTCGAAATTAGCGAGTATCTCGCTACCTTCTTTGGTTTTATCCAGGGCGGTCAACGAATGGATGATCGCAGCGACCACCTCCGGGGCAAGGTCGTTTCGCACGCTTACCAAATGCCGGGGAATGGGCGGGGACTCCCAGATAATCTTTAAGCTTGCCAATGAGGTTTTTGCGTATTTCTCCACATTGTAGTGCGACATGGCACCCGCAGCGACGCGCCTGCGCAGCACCCATTCCATCGTGTTCTCGTCGTCACCGGAAAATACATAACCGATTTTGTCTGCGGGCGGGGTCGCGCTTGCTGCTTCGAGCAATACGAGCGACTCACCGGAGTGTTCGAAAATGATGCGCGGCAGAATATAACCCGTCGATGAAAACGGCTGCTCAAACGCCAGGTGCTTGCCGCGTAAATCTGCAATCGATTTGATCGGGCTTTCAACGCGTGAAAATATCACCGACCGGTATTCGCCTACCCCGCCCTTCCAGCGGCGCAGGATGGTTCTGCCGCCGCCAATATGATTCACGCCGATGGTGGGCATCGGGCTGTCGATGAAAATGTCAACCTTGCCCAGGCGCATCATCTCGCCCATTTCACGCGCCTCTTTCGCCAGCACCACCCGGCCTTCGGTAATACCGTAGCCGACGAGCTGCGCCGCAAGATAATTTGCGATGGGCTGATAGGTGCGGATCAATTTGGCGGGCTCGTCGCCGAGAGTTCCGACCGCGATGGATTTAGATTCTGCCCGGGCGGCCTCTGTCGTTCCGGCTAAAAGCAGTGTTAGCCACACTGCGGTCCAGGTTCGAAACATAACGGTCACTCTCGCGTAACTGCGCCGGACTGAGCTGATGGATGTTTGTGGCTATCAGATGATCCGCCGCTTCATCACGAGGGTGTGTATGTTTGATAACCACTTTATCTCGGGAGATCGCATTCCCGCCTACGCTCGTTACATCGGGCTGCTACTGTTAATCTTGAGATCACTACAGGCTGCGGCCTGTGATATTACAAAATTTAACGTGAGCCCTCATGGCCGTTCCGATATTCAATCTGCGCGACGTACCCGACGACGAAGCTGACGATATCCGGCAATTGTTAACGGAGCACCGCATCGAGCATTATGAAACACCCGCCGGACGCTGGGGCATGTCAAGCCCGGCACTCTGGATCACGAACGACGGGCAGCGCGAACATGTGAAGGAGCTGATTGCGCAGTATCAACAGCAGCGCACGTTAGCTGCCCGGCAACTTTACGAAGACCAGAAAGCACAAGGACAACACCTCACGCTGTGGGGCTCGGTAAAGCTGCACCCGCTGCGTTATGTCGCCGCGTTGCTGGCGATTGCCTTCATCATGTTCGTATCGGTCGGGCCGTTTTTGAAATGGATGGGTGGCTAGGAGCAGAACGCACCCACATCGATCGAAGGAGTAACGTACCGCACGCTGGTTCGCGTGCTACGATTCCCCACCAAAAAATGAAAATGCTGGGTGAATGCGGTCGATCCAGCCAGAATAAACAAGCGCTTAACTAGATCAACAAACTACTCATTGCAGCGGGCTGACGCGCATGCAACGTCAGCGGCACCAACTTTTACGCCCATGCAATTTTTACTCGGCAGGCCCGACGCATGAACAAAAAAGACCTCACTGAAACCGACATCCGCACCAAATTCATTACGCCCGCCATCGTCGGAGTGAACGGCGAGAAATGGAACGTGATGACGCAGGTTCGTGAGGAAATTTATTTCACGAAAGGCCGCGTCATCGTGCGTGGTAAAACGGTGAGGCGCGGCGAAGCGAAGAAAGCCGATTACCTTCTTTATTACAAACCGAACATGCCTATCGCGGTTGTCGAAGCCAAGGACAACAATCAGTCGGTCGGCGCCGGTATGCAGCAGGCGCTGGAATACGCGGAAATTCTCGACGTGCCGTTC
>JACQEQ010000100.1 GCA_016200445.1 Gammaproteobacteria bacterium
ACCCCACCCCTTCGGGGCACCCCTCCTCGAAAATGAGGAGGGGAGTTTAGTTAGAGGAACAGTGCAATGACCAAAATCTCCCGCCGTGCCTACGCCGACATGTTCGGCCCGACTACCGGCGACCGCGTGCGCTTGGCCGATACCGAGCTGTTCATCGAAGTCGAAAAAGATTTCACCCTCTACGGCGAAGAGGTGAAATTCGGCGGCGGCAAAGTGATTCGCGACGGCATGGGGCAAAGCCAACGTCCGTCCAAAGAAACTGTCGACACCGTGATCACTAACGCGCTGATCGTCGATCACTGGGGCATCGTCAAGGCCGACATCGGCATCAAGGCCGGACGCATCGCCGCCATCGGCAAGGCAGGCAATCCCGACGTGCAGCCGGGCGTGACCATCATCATCGGGCCGGGCACCGAAGTGATCGCGGGCGAAGGTTTGATCGCGACCGCCGGGGCCATCGACGCGCACATTCATTTCATCTGCCCGCAGCAAGTCGACGAAGCGTTGATGTCCGGCGTCACCACCATGATCGGCGGCGGCACCGGTCCTGCCACCGGCACCAATGCGACCACCTGTACGCCAGGGCCATGGCATATCGAGCGCATGTACCAAGCCGTGGAAGAATTGCCGATCAATTTCGGATTTCTGGGCAAGGGCAACGCGAGCTTGCCGCAGGCGCTGGAAGAACAGATCGTCGCGGGCGTGATCGGCCTTAAATTGCACGAGGACTGGGGCACCACACCGGCGGCGATCGACAACTGTTTAAATGTCGCGGATCGCTACGATGTGCAAGTCGCCATTCACACCGACACGCTGAATGAATCCGGTTTCGTGGAAGATACGGTCGCCGCGTTCAAGGGCCGCACCATTCACACCTACCACACCGAAGGGGCCGGAGGTGGACATGCGCCCGACATCATCAAGGTGTGCGGCGAAAGTTTCGTGCTGCCCTCCTCCACCAATCCGACGCGGCCGTACACGGTGAACACGGTCGACGAACACCTCGACATGCTGATGGTCTGTCACCACCTGGACGCGAGCATCGCAGAGGACGTGGCGTTCGCCGAATCGCGCATCCGGCGCGAGACCATCGCGGCGGAAGACATCCTGCACGACCTGGGCGCGTTCAGCATGATCTCGTCCGACTCGCAGGCGATGGGCCGCGTCGGCGAAGTGATCACGCGCACCTGGCAGACCGCGCACAAAATGAAAACCCAGCGCGGCGCGTTGCCGCAGGACAACGCGCGTCATGACAATTTTCGCGTGAAGCGTTACGTCGCGAAATACACGATTAATCCCGCTATCGCGCAGGGCATCGCGCACGAGGTCGGTTCGCTTGAAATCGACAAGCTCGCGGACATTGTGCTGTGGAAGCCCGCCTTCTTCGGCGCGAAACCCGCGCTGATTATCAAAGGCGGCATGATCGTCGCGGCGCCGATGGGCGATGCGAACGCATCCATCCCCACGCCGCAGCCGGTGCATTACCGCCCGATGTTCGGCGCGCTGGGCGGCGCACGCGCGGCGACCAGCGTGAGCTTCGTATCGCACGCGGGTTTGCAGGATGGCATCAAGGAACGCTACAGCCTGCGCAAAACTTTGGTCGCGGTGCGCAACACGCGCAACATCGGCAAGAAGGACATGGTGCACAACGCCTACATGCCGCACATGGACGTTGACCCGCAGACGTATGAGGTGCGCGCGGATGGCGAGTTGCTGACCTGTGAAGCGGCCACGGTGCTGCCGCTGGCGCAGCGATATTTTCTTTTTTAGTGCTCCTTCTCCCTTCGGGAGACGACTGCATGGATGCAGGGGGTAGGGCAACGCAGGGAGCGGTTGCCGAAGGTTGGGATGAGGGGGTGTTGAAGTTCTCTCCCACTCTCCAACGCCCTCACCCTAGCCCTCTCCCGGAGGGAGAGGGGACAAGACATTTTCGAAGAGGCATTTTGTGATTCAGATTACTGTGAAATTAACTGCACCGGCAACCGCCACTACCACCCTCACCCTGCCCTTCGAGCTGCGCCAAAAAAGCCGCCTGCGCGCGACACTCGACAATGGTGCCGAAGCAGGACTTTTTCTGGAACGCGGCACGCTGCTGCGCCACGGCGACCTGCTGCGAGCGGACAGCGGCGAAATTATCGAAGTGCGCGCGGCGATTGAGGATGTGTCCACTGCGCGCGCGGCCGACTCGCTGTTGTTGGCGCGCGCCTGTTATCACTTGGGCAACCGCCATGTGCCGTTGCAGGTCGGCGGCGGCTGGTTGCGTTACCTGCACGATCACGTGCTCGACGACATGCTGCTGCACATGGGGCTGGATGTGACATTTGAGCGTGCTCCATTTGAGCCTGAGGCGGGTGCGTATGCGGAACAGGGGCAAGGGCATATCCACGCGCATCATCATGATCATGGACATTGAAACGGAGGAGTCCTCCTCCCCTCCTCATTTTAGAGGAGGGGTGCCCCGCAGGGGTGGGGTGGTTGCGGTGGATGCAATGGAACTTCCTGCAACCACCCCGTCACCTGCGGTGCCACCCCTCCTCGAAAATGAGGAGGGGAGGAAACACCTCGCAATACCACTCCCGCCTTCCACTCGTGGCGTCTGGTTATTACATCTACTCCACCTCGCCAGCCCTGCCCTGCCCGTCGGCGCGTACAGTTATTCTCAAGGTTTGGAATACGCCGTCGAAGCGCAGTGGGTACGCGATGAAGCCAGCGCATTTGATTGGATCGCCGGGTTACTCAGCCACACGCTCGCGCATTTGGATGTACCAGTGACCGCGCGCTTGTATCATGCCTGGCAACACGATGACGCCGCCGAAGTATTACGCTGGTCGCACTTCCTGCTCGCCAATCGCGAAGCGCGCGAGCTGCAAGACGAAGATCGCAACATGGGTTTGTCATTGGCGCGCTTGCTGAATGATTTAGGTCTGAACGAAGCCGCCGCGTGGTGCAAAGCCGATAGCGTGTGTTTTCTCACGCTGTTCACGCTGGCGGCGCAGCGTTGGAATATTTCATTGTCCGATGCAACGCACGGTTATCTGTGGTCGTGGGCGGAGAACCAGGTGTTGTCATCGGTTAAATTAATTCCGCTTGGCCAGACCGCCGGGCAACGTTTGCTGACACAACTGATACCGCGCATCGCACAGGCGGTGGACACCGGCCTGGCGCTGCACGATGACGACATTGGTTTTTCTGCGCCGGGCTTGGCGGTTGCCGGCGCGTTGCACGAAACGCAGTATTCACGATTGTTTAGATCGTAGGAGCAAACCCTCGCTGCGATTGCCTGCACTGCAAAAACATCGCGCCGAGGGCGGCGCTCCTACATGAAAATTTCAAAAGGAGCTTCAATAATGACTCACACACATCCCCTGCGCGTCGGCGTCGGCGGCCCGGTCGGTTCCGGTAAAACCTCGCTGGTCGAAGCCTTGTGCAAACGCCTGCGCGACAGCTACAACATCGCCGTCGTGACCAATGATATTTACACCAAAGAGGATCAGCAGATTTTGATCCGTGCGCAAGCGCTGGCGGAAGACCGCATCGTCGGCGTCGAGACCGGCGGTTGCCCGCACACCGCGATCCGCGAAGACGCGTCGATGAATCTCGCCGCGGTCGATGACCTCAACGCAAAGTTTCCGGGGCTCGATGTCATCTTCATCGAAAGCGGCGGCGACAATCTGGCCGCGACCTTCAGCCCCGAACTCTCCGACCTCACCATTTACGTAATCGACGTGGCGGCCGGCGACAAAATTCCGCGCAAAGGTGGACCGGGCATCACCAAATCCGACTTGCTGGTGATCAACAAGATCGACCTTGCACCGCACGTGGGCGCGTCGCTCGACGTGATGGAGCGCGACGCAAAAAAAATGCGCGGCACGCGGCCGTTTATTTTTTCCAACCTAAAAACCAAACAGGGGTTGGAAGACATTGTCGGGTTTATCGTTGAGCGCGGGATGTTGAAAAATGGTTAGGTGTCGAATATGAAACGTCGTCGTCGATCCGGTATTGCGGAAACCGCAGCGGAAGCTGCACTAATGTCGCTAACAGAATTTGAGTCAGAAATTCATCGCTGTAATTGGGGCTTCGAAAATGGTGGAACTTCCCAAAGCCGCAAAGCATATTTTAAAAGACTTGTTTGGCTTGAAAAACAACGCGAAGAGTTGTTTGACATCCCCGCTCCAGCTCGCAGGTTTAGTTCTCGCTAGCTTTCTTCAGATCTCTGCACAACGGACAACCCCCGCCTGCACTCTTCCAACGCACAACGTCCTCGCTACGCACCATCACAGTGCCGCTGCGCGCGAGGTGCCGCGACTCAATATCAAGATTCATCGCCAATCGCTTGATACCACGCACTTGTTCCTCGTGGCACAGCGCATGCTGATGTCTTGGCAGTTCGGTGAGCCTGCTCACCAGGACCTCACGGTTGCGACAGGGCGGTTGCAGATTAGACTAGACGGATATCGACAAAACTTTTCGCAGAGGGGATTCAAATGAAATCAGCAAAGTTAGGACTCGTTGCCAGCGCGCTGCTGTTCGGCACGCTCGGCGCGCAAGCCGCCGAAGACACCATCAAAGTCGGCGTATTACATTCGTTGTCGGGCACTATGGCGATCAGCGAAACCACGCTGAAAGACACCATGTTGATGCTCATCGACGAGCAAAACAAAAAAGGCGGTTTGTTAGGCAAAAAACTCGAAGCCGTGGTGGTCGACCCGGCTTCCAACTGGCCGTTGTTCGCCGAGAAAGGCCGCGAGCTGATTCAAAAAGACAAGGTCGCGGCGATTTTCGGTTGTTGGACGTCGGTGTCGCGCAAGTCGGTGTTGCCGGTAATTGAAGAATTGAACGGGCTGTTGTTTTATCCGGTGCAATACGAAGGCGAAGAGTCGTCGCGCAATGTGTTTTACACCGGTGCTGCACCGAATCAACAAGCGATTCCGGCCGTCGATTATCTGATGAACGATCTGAAAACCCAACGCTGGGTGTTGGCCGGTACCGACTACGTGTATCCGCGCACCACCAATAAAATTCTCGAAGCCTACCTGCTGGCCAAGGGCGTGAAGAAAGAAGACATCATGATCAACTACACGCCGTTCGGTCATTCGGATTGGCAGAACATCGTCTCCGACATCAAGAAATTCGGCACCGCCGGCAAGAAGACGGCCGTGGTCTCGACCATTAACGGCGACGCCAATGTGCCCTTCTACAAAGAGCTCGGCAATCAGGGCATCAAGGCCAAGGACATTCCGGTGCTGGCGTTCTCGGTCGGCGAAGAAGAATTGTCAGGCTTGGATACCAAGCCCTTGGTCGGTCATCTGGCCGCATGGAATTATTTCATGAGCGTCGACGACAAAACCAACGATGCCTTCATCAAGCAATGGCAGGCGTTCATCAAGAATCCCAAGCGCGTCACCAACGACCCGATGGAAGCGCATTACATCGGCTTCAACATGTGGGTGAAGGCGGTGGAAAAAGCCAAGAGCACCAAGTCGGATGACGTGATTCGCGCCATTGTCGGCGTGAAAGTACCCAACCTGTCGGGCGGCACCGCCGAAATGCTGGCTAATCATCACATCACCAAGCCGGTGTTGATCGGCGAAATTCAAGGCGATGGCCAGTTCCAGACGGTGTGGAAAACCAAACTGCTGGTGGCCGGCGATGCTTGGTCGGACTTCCTCGATGGCAGCAAAGACCTGACTGCCGACTGGACCGCCGCGTTGAATTGCGGTAACTACAACACCAAGCTGAAGAAGTGCATGGGCAAGACGAATTAATTTTTGCTAGTGTATTTGACGATCACTCCGCCCGCTGCGGCGGGGTGATGTTTTGCCGGGTGGCGGCAGGTGCGCCGTTAGAAGAAAATCGTGGACCGCATCCACGCTAAAACCTTAGTCCGGATCATGCAACTATTTCGCTTTCTTCTCCGCTTGCTGGCGTGCGCGCTGTTGATCGGCGCCACCCATGCCGATGATATCGCGGTACCGCTTGCCGCGTTGAATTCCGACGATTTCGAGCAAAAAGCCCAAGCTTTAATTCAAATCGAAAACAGTAAAGACCCGCACGCATTACCGCTGTTTCAAGCCTTGCTCGACGGCAACCTGTTCCAGCGCAAGCAGGACGACAAACTCGTTTACGCGCTCGAAGCCGATGGCGGTTATACCCTCACCGACGTCTTAAGCGGCGATGCGCTGGGCACTGCCGGTAAGCGCGACGTGCGCAAAATCACGGTGAACAACGCGCTGCGCAATCAATTGCAAGCCGCGATCGCGCGCTTGAGCCTAACCAGTAGCGACGCGAAAGTGCGTCTGGCCGCAGTAAACAACATACTTAAAGATGCGACCCCCGGCAGCGCCGATTTGTTGCGCACAGCAGTACTCACGGAAAGCGATTCAGACGTGGTGCAAGCGATGCAGCTGGCGATTGCGCTGGCTGATTTCGGCAGCACCGATGTCGATACGCGCATCCGTGCCGTGTCGATCTTACAAACCAGCCTCAATCCAGACGTCCGCAATCGCCTCGCCGCAGGCGGAGAAATTAAAACCGACAAAATTCTCAGCGGCTCCGAAACGCAATTGCGCGACATGATCGAGCACGCATTGGCTTCCATCGATGCGCGCGTCAGCGTGTATCGCTTTGCAGAAAGCGTGTTCTTCGGCATTAGCTTGGGTTCGGTGTTACTGCTGGCTGCGATTGGTTTGGCCATCACCTTCGGCGTGATGGGCGTGATCAACATGGCGCACGGCGAATTGATGATGTTGGGCGCCTACACCACCTACGTGGTGCAACTGCTGATGCCCAATCACCTCGACACGTCGTTGTTTGTGGCAATACCTGCCGCCTTTGTCGTCGCGGGACTGGTTGGCATCGCTATCGAGCGCGGCGTGATTCGCTTTTTATACGGCCGCCCGCTGGAAACGCTGCTGGCGACCTTGGCGCGTGCGATGGGTGTGCGCTCAGCGTGGGTCGACGCCTTCACATTTGGTTTAGGCTCCGGCATTGCCGGGGTTGCGGGTGTTGCACTATCGCAGCTCACCAACGTAGGCCCCAATCTCGGCCAAAGCTACATCATCGACGCGTTCATGGTGGTCGTGTTCGGTGGCGTCGGCAATTTATGGGGCACACTGGTCGGCGCGATGTCGCTGGGCGTGGTGAATAAATTTTTGGAACCGTGGTCCGGCGCGGTGCTGGCAAAAGTGCTGGTACTGGTGTTCATTATTTTATTCATCCAGAAAAAACCGCGTGGCTTGTTTCCGCAAAAAGGGCGGGCAGCAAATGACTACGCAAAGGAGCGCGGGCGTCCCGCCCGCTTCTAAAAGCGAGCGGGACGCTCGCGGTCCACTCAAACCATGAAAAGCACGCCGGCATTTTTTTCGTCACTGCGCGCCGACCGCGGCGGCCAGATATTTTTGGCCATCTTGGCGGTGGTTGCGCTGCTGGTGCCACTGCTCAACTTAATGGTGCCGGAAGCTAACCCGTTGCACTTGTCCACTTACACCGTGACGTTGCTCGGCAAGTACCTGTGCTTTGCATTGCTCGCTCTTGCGATGGACTTGGTGTGGGGCTACTGCGGTATTCTCAGCCTAGGTCACGGTGCGTTTTTCGCGCTGGGCGGTTATGCAATGGGCATGTACTTAATGCGTCAGATCGGAGACCGCGGCGTCTACGGCAATGCGCAGTTACCGGATTTCATGGTGTTTCTGAACTGGAAAGAACTACCGTGGTACTGGCAGGGCTTTGATCAATTTTGGTTCGCGATGCTGATGGTAATGCTAGTCCCCGGCCTGTTGGCGTTTGCGTTCGGCTGGTTCGCATTTCGCTCGCGCGTCACCGGGGTGTATCTGTCCATCATCACCCAGGCGCTGACTTTTGCGCTGCTGCTGGCGTTCTTTCGCAACGAGATGGGCTTCGGCGGCAATAACGGCCTGACCGATTTTAAAGATCTGCTCGGCTATAACCTGCAAAGCGACGGCATGCGCTCCGCGTTGTTTTTCGCTTCGGCGCTGGCACTCGCGCTGGGCTATCTGGTGTGCCGTTATATCGTCAACTCGAAGCTTGGGCGCGTCGTCACTGCGGTGCGCGACGCGGAAAGCCGCGCGCGCTTCGTGGGTTATCAAGTGGAGCATTACAAACTCTGGATCTTCACCTTCTCGGCGGTGCTGGCGGGCATCGCGGGAGCGCTGTACGTGCCGCAAGTTGGCATTATCAATCCGGGCGAATTTTCGCCGCTGAATTCCATCGAGCTGGTGGTCTGGGTCGCCGTCGGCGGACGCGCCACGCTCTACGGCGCGGTCGCGGGCGCGGTACTGGTCAATTATGGAAAAACCTATCTTACTGCGGCGCTGCCCGATGTGTGGCTGTTTGCGCTGGGCGGCCTGTTCGTAGTCGTGACATTATTCCTGCCGCACGGCATCGCCGGATTGCTGGCGCAACTCCGCAGCCGCAAAAAAACACTCCAGCCTGCGGAGAGCAGTCCATGAATTCCGCTGATCACCCGCTCGACAGCGAACACATCGGCGAGATCGGCCGCCATGCGCTGATCCCTGATACCGTCGACGTGTCGCACCGCACCATTTTGTATCTGGAGGATGTGACGGTAAGTTTCGATGGTTTCAAGGCACTCAACAACCTGTCGCTGTACATCGACGACGGTGAATTGCGTTGCATCATCGGCCCCAATGGCGCGGGTAAAACCACACTGATGGACGTGATCACCGGCAAGACGCGCCCCGACACCGGCAGCGTGTTTTTCGGCCAGACGCTCGACCTCACCGAGATGAGCGAGCACCAGATCGCGCGCGCGGGGATCGGCCGCAAGTTTCAAAAACCCACCGTGTTTCCCGAGCACAGCGTGTTTGAAAATCTGGAACTGGCGATGCACACCGACAAACGCGTGTGGTATTCGCTGTTCGCCAAACTACGCGGCGAACAACGCGACCGCATTGCCGAAGTATTGCAGACCATCAACCTAACGGCACAACGCGAGCAACGTGCCGCGCTGCTGTCGCACGGCCAAAAACAATGGCTGGAAATCGGCATGCTGCTGATGCAAAACCCGCGCGTGTTGCTGGTCGACGAACCGGTCGCGGGCATGACTCATCAGGAAATGGATCACACGGCGCAGTTATTGACATCGCTCGCTGGAAAACACTCGGTTATCGTGGTTGAACACGACATGGACTTCGTACGCTCAATCGCACGCAAAGTAACTGTGTTACATGAAGGCGCGGTGCTGGCCGAAGGCAGCATGGATGACGTACAACATGATCGACGCGTGATCGAGGTGTATTTGGGCGAATGAACTTACTCACCATCCATCAACTCAACCAGTTTTACGGCGAAAGTCACACGCTGTGGGACGTCGACCTCGCCATCGCCGAAGGCGCCTGCCTGTGCTTGATGGGCCGGAACGGCGTTGGCAAAACTACCCTGCTCAAAACCATTATGGGTTTGCTGCCGGCTCGTTCCGGCAGCATTAATTTCTCAGGTCAAGACATTTCTCACGCCAACGCCGAAACCCGTGCACGCCTGGGCATCGGCTTCGTGCCGCAAGGCCGTGAGATTTTTCCGCTGCTGAGCGTGGAAGAAAATTTGCGCATCGGATTACCCGCACGTCGCGATGGCAAACGCGACATTCCCGAGCGCATCTTCGAATTATTTCCAGTGTTGAAAAAAATGCTCAAACGGCGCGGCGGCGATTTATCCGGTGGACAACAACAACAACTTGCCATTGGTCGCGCCCTGGCACTCGACCCGAAAATCCTGATCCTCGACGAACCGACCGAGGGCATTCAACCCAACATCGTGCGCGAGATCGGCGACATCCTGCTGCGCCTGAATCGCGAAGAAAAACTCACTGTGCTGCTGGTGGAGCAAAAGCTACCGTTCGCACGCCGCGTGGGTGGCGAGTTTTACATCCTCGACCGCGGCCGGGTGGTTGCCGGTAATACCATGGCGCATTTAAGCGACGACTTAATTCGCCGTTATTTAACCGTCTAACGGTGGCCTCCTCAGCGCAAAACGACACCGTGCTAGAATGCAGCCCCCAAAAATGAATTCTTCAAGAGAAGGTTCCATGCGTTACGGGATTGTGATGGTGGCTTGCGTGCTACTGGCCAGTTGCGGCGCCAGCCTCAAAGGTCGCCTGGAAAGCGACGTGCAGTCGGTTAATTTCGATGACGGCGTCAACATGCAGGAAGCCACGATCCTGGCGCATCACTATCGCCTGAATAATCTCAAATGGTATGCACTCGAAGAAGCGGCCGATGACGGCGAATATTGGTCGTTCAAACTCATCAACGGCCGCACCTACGAATCCGTCGATGAGCCGCCACTGCTAATCTATAAAAAAGCTTGGTCGTACAAAAGCGCCATCGTACTCGGAAAAAAACCCGCCAAGCCCCCCGAACCCGGCAAACGCTAAGTGTCAAGACACGGATCTGGCAGCACTCCGGCAGACATGGCCAGCAATATCAAAAGATTTTTTCGAGCGGGCACGGAAGCGTGCGGCGCAATTCGCCGCAAGCGTCCGCCTACTTCCCTTGCAACAAAAATAACGTTTTCGCGGATGCCACCAAGATCCGGCCATCGCCTGCCATCAAAGGTGCAGTCACCAGCGTCTCCTGAGCGCGGAACAGCACTGCGCGTTTTCCGTCGCGATCAATCGTCGCAAGCTCCAATCCGTCCGCCGTCAGCAGTTTCCCATCCGGGGTAACCACCGCGCCTGCGATTTGCGTCTGCGCCGGCCGGTTCCAAAGCAGTTGCCCGTCCGCACGCACGGCGATCACTGCCCGCTCGGTCAGCAGATATACCGTATGGTCGTAGCCCACGATCGGGGGCGCGATCAACGCTTCCGGCGCAGCATCAATTATGAAATGAATTTGCCGCGCACCGTGTGCGTCAAGCACCCACAGCGCCGTCCGCTTTGCCGGCAACTCCTCTACGCAAAGGTAAATCATCCCGCCTTCGTCCAAACTCAGTTGCACGGCCCGGAACTGGTCCTTTACCCAGCCCTTGATCTTCAAATCCCAATCCATTGTGAACAGGTTATTCCCGATCACGGCCACCACCTGCTCCGCGTTCGCCGCCGCTTGTACCGGCTGCCCCTTCCGGATCAGCGAAGTCAGCAGCTCCGACGCAGTAGTCTGGCCCAAGCCCTGCGGGCCTTCCGGTTCGCTTAGCGTATGCATTTCAATCGTCGAAAGGTCGGGCATCGTGTCCGCGTGCGGATTCATCATCTTTTCGGAACTCACCGCCAGCACCCGCTCTCCCTGCCGCGCGATGTAATTCCGTTCGTAGTTCTGGCCAAACATTAATTCGAGGCCGTAGTGGTACTTCCCGCTATCGAGCCGGATTGCCCCCAGCAGGCCCGACAGTTGGCCCGCATAGATCAAACCCTTCGCCGGATACAGGACACCATGACCATACCCGCCCGTGACCCGTGACACTCGCTTCAACGCCAG
>JACQEQ010000101.1 GCA_016200445.1 Gammaproteobacteria bacterium
ATGATCACTCCAATGCTGCTCAAGATCGACCTCAAGGCGCTCAGTGGCGTCACGCAACACTGGCGCGGTGCCGGTGTCACGCTGTTTATAAACTGGGCAGTAAAACCGTTACTGATGGCGCTGCTGGCATGGGTATTCATCGGCATATGGTTTCGGCCGTTTTTACCCGCCGCACAAATCGATTCCTACATCGCCGGGCTGATTTTGCTAGCCGCCGCGCCGTGCACGGCGATGGTGTTCGTGTGGAGCAACCTGTCGCACGGCGAACCGCATTTCACCTTGTCGCAGGTCGCGCTCAACGACGTGATTATGATCTTCGCATTCGCACCGCTGGTCGGACTGTTGCTCGGCTTGTCCGCGATCAGCGTACCGTGGGACACGCTGCTGCTGTCGGTGCTGCTGTACATCGTGGTGCCGCTGATTATTGCCAACCTCTGGCGCCATAGCTTGCTGCGCGACGCACACGGCGAGCAGCGCCTGCAACACACGCTCAAGACACTGCAACCGCTGTCGCTCGCTGCGCTGCTAGCCACTCTGGTATTGCTGTTCGGGTTTCAGGGCCAACAAATCATCGGCCAGCCGCTGGTGATCGCCCTGCTGGCGGTGCCGATTCTGATTCAGGTGATCTTCAGCTCCGGGCTGGCCTATCTGCTTAACCGCACGCTGCGCTCGCCGCACTGCGTCGCCGGTCCGTCCGCGCTGATCGGCGCGAGTAATTTCTTCGAACTCGCGGTCGCCACCGCCATCGTGTTGTTCGGTTTTCACTCCGGCGCCGCACTCGCCACCGTGGTCGGCGTATTGATTGAAGTGCCGGTGATGCTGGCGGCGGTGCGCGTGGTCAACCACACGCGCGGCTGGTACGAACGGCGCGCGGGCGTAACGCCGCATGCAGAATGTTGTCCGTGGGATGTACAGCCTGGTCACGCGCGCTGAACGCACACCCGTGGATTTCTTCGACGTGGAGTGTTGTAGTTGTAGGCTGGGTTGCTAAACCCAGCGTTCGTGCGATCATCACGGCCGTTGCTGGGTTTACCAACCCAGCCTACCGCGCTTACAAATATAGACACAGGAATATGGTCCGTAGCGACGACGATTACGACGATGAACCTGAATTGCCTCCAGAGGCGGGGCATCCTGACGTATTACCATTCGATCCAAACGACGATTGGATAAAGACTGCCGATCCTGAACTGCAGAAAGCTGCGATGCGGCACTGGTTTTGTTCTCGGTACGAAAATCCGGAGATGGGTACCCCATACGACAGTGAAATTGGGGCGTATATTTTTGTTAAAGGTGGTCCGTACGATCCAAATGATAAAATACAGGAAAGGTTTTCAGATTATGTTTCCTATGCGGTAATGGAGGAACTGATTGACGACCTCGTAGGTGAAGTTGGTGATGAGTGGGCTCCAATCGTATCTGAGTACGACCACTACGACGAGGCGTTTGAATTCGAAGTATCGTCACGCGATGATCCATATCGTTTTGTTGTGCAGCGGCTTGAAGAAATAGATGCGTTACTGAATGTAAAAGTCGATGCGAAGGTTCTTGAGCTTCTTTGGAGAATGGCGTTCGCGTCTGTTATCGCTGCATTGGAAGCATATTTGGCAGACACAGTCTCTTTCTGGCTAGACGTAGACAAAAAAGCACTCCGTGACTTTGTAAGGAGCAACAGGGATTTTCAAAAGCAGACCGTTGTTGTTTCTGAAATATACGAATGCATGGATGGGTTACACAATAGAGTAGAGAAATATCTCGTCGGTCAGGTGTGGCATAGGCTTGATAAGATTAAACCGATGATGTCGAGTGGACTTGGAATTAGTGTACCTCCTATCGTCAAACTCATGAAGGCAGTAGTCCTCCGCCATGACATTGTGCACCGCGCCGGAAAGACTAAGGATGGACAACCGATACGTTTAAACGAAGCGCAAGTCCGAGAGTTACATACTGAGGTTCATGAATTCATAAAAGTGATCGAAAGCGAACTTAACAAGAGGTTTCCGCGAAATAGGACATGACCTAAGTTCATGGGCGTGGTTGTAAAAAAATAGGCACGACAAAAAAAGCCGCCTCGCGGCGGCCCTTGCTTCCTTGCGGGCGGTCCTCGCCGTGAATCTCAATCCTTCTTCACCTTGAAGCCGGTGATCTTGATCAGGTCGTCGGTGCCGTAGTCGTCCAGCGGCGGCATGTTGCTGTCGTCGGAGTGCTGGATGTTGACATAGGCGGTTTTGCCGTCCGGCGCGAAGAAGAAGCCGGTGGGTTCGGCCGAGCTGTCTTTCACTGAAAGAATCTTTATGCAGCCATCGGTCTTGGTGTCACGGTCCGCGCCGTCGGGCAGGCAGGCCCAGATGTCGCCGTTGGGGTGATCTTCAATCACGTAGCTGTTGCCGGTGACGGTCTGGAGCGCGAGCCATGCGCCCGATCCGATTTCACACCCTTGGCTGATTTGCTGATTGTTATTCACGCCGGTCGATTGCAGGGCGCACACGCTGCCCGCAACCAGCGGCGATTGCGTACGGCGCTGATGTTCGTTCGTAGGTACGACTTCATGCAGCAGCAGTTCGCATAAAGTCGATGAACACGCGCACCTTCGATGGGACGTACGACCGCGATGGATAAACGAACCACGCTGCGGTCTTGAAGTCCTCGGCGGTTACTTCCCATTTCGGAAACAGATCGACGAGCTTGCCCGACCGGACATCGTCCTGAACCAACCAGTCTGGCAACAGCGCGATCCCCATTCCCGCAAGCGCGCATTGCTGCAATCCGATGGCGCTGGAAACCAACAACTTGCCCTGAATCGGGACCTCGCTCTGCACGCCTTTCTTGTCCCGGAAAATCCAACGCGAGCGAAACCCTGCCAGCGGAAACAACAGGCAGTTGTGCTCGCTCACCTGAGACGGCTGCTTCGGTGTGCCATGTCTTTGCAGATACGCGGGATTCGCGACCACGCGATAGCGCGTGTGCGTAAACAATTGAGCCACCAGGTTCGAATCTGGCAGCGTACCGAGACGAACCGCGATATCCACACGCTCGGCCAATAGGTCCACGACCGCATCCGTCAGCATCAAATCTACCACCAGATCGGGATATTTCTCCGCGAACGCAGGCAGCCGCGGCAAGATGAATTTCAGCCCGAACGAGTTAGAAGCAGTCACGCGCAACGTCCCGGTGACCCGGCTGGAAACATCGACGGCGGCGTGCCGCGCATGCTGTATTTCCTCTATCAGCGGCTCGATGCGCTGGAAGTAAACATTGCCCGCCTCGGTCAGCGCCAATTGACGGGTGTTGCGCTGAAACAGCCGCACGCCCAGCTCCGTTTCAAGCCCGGCGATAATGCGTGAAACCGACGAGGGATCCAGGTTCCGGTCGCGGGCCGCAGCAGCGAAACTGCCGTGCTTGACGACCAGCGAAAAAAGTTCGAGCGCATTGGTATCCATGCGAGGGCGGAATCTCCGGCGAGTGAAAATGCAAATGAGCTGGGCACGCGACTCGTGCGCGATCTGCATCATAGCAATGAAGATAATGCTCTGTAATGCGCGCACCCCTGGGCCTAGAGTCACGCATCGGCAGCACGCCGGCAACGGCAAGTGCTGACGAGAATGTTCGATGAAACTCACTATTGGAGAAATGTCATGCAGATCAGAAACGCAACCGCCTTGGTGACCGGCGCTAACCGAGGCATTGGCCTCGCGCTCGTCAAGGCGTTATTGAATTCCGGTGCAAAAAAAATCTACGCCGGGGCACGTGACGTGAAAACGCTGGAAGCGGTCGTGGCGCTGGATCGCGCGCGCGTGCAGCCCTTGCATCTTGATGTCACCCACGCGGAACACATCCACGCGGCCACAGCAGCAGCCCCCGATGTAACTGTGTTGATCAACAATGCCGGCATCCTGGAATTCGGCAGCTTCGTCGATGTCGCGGCCGACAAGGTTGCACGGCAATTCGCCACCAATTTCTACGGCAAGCTCAATATGGCGCGCGCCTTCGCGCCGGTGATTGAGGCCAATGGCGGCGGCGCGATCATCAATATGCTGACGTTAGTCGCGCTCGCCAGCATGCCGGGCCTGTCCACCTATAACGCGTCAAAAGCCGCAGCGTGGTCGATGACGCAGTCGCTGCGCGCCACCCTCGCCAGCAAGAACATCCAGGTGTTCGGCGTATTTCCCGGTGCAGTGGATACGGACATGCTCGCTGGCGTGGACATGCCCAAGACCCACCCCGCCGACATAGCGTCTGCGATCATCTCGGGTGTCGAGTCCGGTACCGAAGACATCTTTCCGGACCCGATGTCGACGCAACTTTATGCAGCGTGGAAAACAGACCATAAGGCAGTGGAACGCCAGTTTGCACTCATGTAGGCGTCATATCATGACAGAAATATTGATTACGCTGGCCTGAATTACATTCTTACATTGCGGGGGACATCTGATGTGGCTGGCAGCCCGAAATGAAGTGGCGTGCGCCGTTTACCCGTCACAAATTTTTTAGCCGATTTAATTTTGGAACGATCCCGGCCACCTTCATAACTGCATGACCGCATGAATCTGCGCCACGCGTTTTTGTCTGGGTGAGTTTCAAGAACATTGGGATTTTTAATATTCGCCGTAAGGTCTCATAGTCACTTGCGACTATCCCAGCGTGTCTAACAAGTTCACTACAATAGGAGTTTTGCATGAAACTGTTTAATGCCATCGCGATGCTGGGCATCGTTTGCACAATAAGTATTCCGGGGCTGTCAACGGCGCAAGCGTCTGATGTGAGCCCGGCGCTGCCGAATTACGCCGCAGGCGTAAAAGAAGTGGACAAGCAACTCTATACGGGCAAAGACGCCATCAAAGTTGAGGAGCACGACATGGCGGTTTTCACGAAAGCATCGGAAGAGCTGGCAAAACAGATGCCGGATGCCGGTCTAAAAATCGGTGAAAAAGCACCGGATTTTTCACTGAAAAATCCCAATGGTAAAACAGTCAAGCTCAGTGCCTTGCTAAAGAAAGGCCCCATTGTTTTGACGTTCTATCGTGGCGCCTGGTGCCCCTATTGCAACCTGCAAATGCATCAACTCGCGGAGTCCCTGCCGCAATTCAAAAAGTACGGAGCATCTATTGTGGCAATCACGCCACAGACACCTGATAAAACCCAGGCCCAATTTAAAAAAGATGGCTACCCTTTCGAAGTGCTAAGCGATTTGGACTATTCAGTCATTAAATCGTACAAACTGCTCTGGGAAGTTTCACCGGAATTGGACGCATCCTACAAACATGCCTTTGGCCTGGATATCGCTTCCTTTAACGGAAAAGGCCGCTTGGGCCTGCCCATACCGGGAACACTGGTAATCGATAAAGCAGGCGTCATACGCCTGGCATTCGCCGATACCGATTACAAAAAGCGCATGGAGCCTGCCGAGATATTGGCGACACTGGTACAACTGCACGGCAAATAACCAGCAAGGAAAAAGCCTGCCGACGAACAGATCGTCGGCAGGTTGCTGAGCGGCGCATTAAAAACCGGGACTAGTGATGTTGAGGTCGGGCACCGCCCAGTCTTATAGCAGGCTACGTCCGTTGCCTTTGAAAAACAGGCGACGATAAATTCTGAACATTCTGACTACGACGTGCGCAAATCAATCGTGACAGTAAAAACGATAGTTGACCGGCCGGTGACGGCCATGACGTCGTTCTAAAAAATCGAGAATGGGGTTCTGGAATGTCTGGGTTCGGTAGAGTCGGGATGTGGCGCGGTGGCGGTAGGTTAGGTTTGTCTGTTGCCGCCCCTTTCGTTTGGCGGTGCCTAAGTAACCTCACCGTAGCTTCCGTTTCCACACCCCTCTCATCGAACCGGACATGCAGATTTCC
>JACQEQ010000104.1 GCA_016200445.1 Gammaproteobacteria bacterium
AAGAGAAGGCCGTCCTTGTCATCAATGGGACGCGACGTGTCTTGACACTTACCGAGGTCAGCCCCGAGGGTGTCAAGCTACTTGCAGTAGAAGCGGATTACGCGGTGCTGGAAATCGCCGGCAAACGTTCGATTCACAAGTTGGGACAGTCCGGCTCACTCTCCACTACCTTTAATGCAGTCCCGATGGCCGAAGTGCGTATCGCGCGGGATTCAATCGGTATGTATCACAGTCATGGCAGTATCAACGGCACAGCAGTAAAATTTTTAGTTGATACCGGGGCCACCACGATTGCCCTCAATGGTTCGCAAGCGCGGCGTTTAGGCATCGATTTCAAAAAACAGGGTAAGCCCATCCCCATCAACACAGCGTCTGGAAATACCGTTGGTTATCGCATCACCCTAGATCGTGTCAAACTCGGTAGCATCGAGCTATATAGTGTCGAAGCTGTAGTGCTCGACAGTAGCCAGCCTCAGGAAGCACTACTCGGTATGTCGTTTCTGGGGCGCTTAGAGATGCAGAATGAAGGCAGTCTGCTGCGCTTGCGTAAAAAGTAGCCAGTACCTAATTACAGCCGACGGTCTGAAATAACCTTTTCTTGTTGTTTCGCTTTTCGTAGAAATTACGTAGAATACGCGACCTTTGCAGCCGGGCTCGTCGTTGAGCACGGCGTTTTTATTTACTTCATGCTTGAAATTGGGGATTAAACGCGATGGTAACAATTCGCTTGGCCCGTGGTGGCGGACGTAGCCGCCCGTTCTATAACGTGGTCGTAACCGACAGCCGCAGCAAACGTGATGGCCGTTTCATCGAGCAAATCGGGTTTTTTAATCCGATGGCCCGTGAACATGAAATTCGCACACGCATTGATTTTGAGCGTATGACTTATTGGGTATCGAAAGGCGCGCAGCCGTCGGATCGTGTCGCGCAATTGGCGAAAGTGCTGAAAAAACAGACTGCGGCCGTCGTCGCAGCTTGATTGAGTAGGTGAGGGGTGTCGCGCTCCATTGCACAGCCCGGTGCGCTTCTTGTCGACGACGATTTTGTCGTAGTCGGTAAAATCACCGGGGTATTCGGAGTGCGTGGCGGCTTGAAGGTATATTCGTACACCGAACCGCACGCCAACATCCTGAATTATTCACCCTGGTATTTAATAACGGGTGGCGCTCGGGTAACGCGCGAAGTGCGCAACGGGCACGCAAAGGGCAAAGGTGTGGTCGCGTTTCTGACCGGCTGCACTGATCGCGATGCGGCGGAAGCCCTGGTGCACTCTGAAGTTGCAGTGCTGCGATCACAACTACCGCCAGCGGAAGAAGGCGAGTATTACTGGTCCGATTTAATCGGCTTACATGTGGTCACAGTGAATGGTGTTGCGTTGGGTCAAGTAACGCAGTTATTCGAAACCGGCGCCAATGATGTGTTAGTGGTCCAAGGCGAGCGGGAACGCATGATTCCGTACTTACCTCAGCAAGTGGTCCGAGCAGTGGATCTGGCGCGCGGCGAAATAGTAGTGGATTGGGATCCGGATTTTTGAGCTGGATCGGCGTGAGGCGAATGGCCCATGCGCTTTGATGTCGTCAGTTTATTCCCGGAGATGTTTTCCGTGGTGCGCGGTTTTGGTGTGACCGGTCGCGCTGTCGAGCGTAGCCTGGTTGAGCTGGCGCTGTGGAACCCACGGGATTATGCGCACGACCGGCATCGCAGCGTGGACGACCGGCCCTATGGTGGTGGTCCGGGCATGGTCATGATGATCGAGCCGTTGCGTGATGCCATTTGCGCCGCACGTGCCGCGAGTGGAATTGACGCAAATGTCATTGCCCTTTCGCCGCAGGGACGGCCGCTGGATCAAGCCGCATTGCGCAGCATGGCCACACAGCAGCGTATAATTCTCGTTGCCGGGCGTTACGAAGGCATTGACGAACGTCTGATCGAGATGGAAGTCGACGAGGAATACTCCATTGGCGACTACGTGCTGAGTGGCGGTGAATTGGCCGCGATGGTCTTGATCGACGGCGTGACGCGCTTGCTACCCGGCGTGCTGGGGCATCAAGATTCGGCGCAGCAAGATTCGTTTGGGCGTGGTCTGCTGGATTGCCCGCATTACACGCGGCCCGAAGAATTTGCAGGCCGGCGAGTGCCGGAAGTTTTATTAGGCGGCAATCACGCGTATATTGCGCGCTGGCGTTTGCAGCAGTCGTTGGGCCGCACCTGGCAGCGGCGACCGGACTTACTAGAAGCTGCGCAGTTAAACGACGAAGAACGCGAGCTGCTTGCGGCATTTATGCGCGAGCAGCAAGACAAGGTGAGTTAACAGTATCGGTTTATTTTGAGCGGAGCGTGCTATGAGCAACATCATCGACCAGATTGAAAAAGAACAAATGACCCGCGTGGTGCCGGTGTTTGACACGGGCGATACCGTGATCGTGCAATCGAAAGTAAAAGAAGGCGAACGTGAGCGTCTGCAATCGTTCGAAGGCGTTGTGATCGCCAAGCGTAATCGCGGACTTAATTCCGCATTCACGGTGCGTAAGATATCGCACGGCGAAGGCGTAGAGCGCGTGTATCAGACCTATAGCCCGAGCATTCAATCCATCGAGTTGAAGCGTCGCGGCGATACCCGCAGAGCAAAGCTCTATTATCTGCGTGAACGTTCGGGGAAGTCGGCACGTATCAAAGAAAAGCTTACTGGCGCGGCACCTTCTGCAGCGGCAGATGCCGCCGAATAAGTTCACCGCCATTTTATGAGTTGTTTAAAAAAAGCGCCGCGAGTTCTCGCGGCGCTTTTTTTGTTGACCGTCGATGAAGCGTGATACCCAGCAAAAAACGCTATTACGAGTGTTCGAGGCCGTGGTGCCGTTGCCGGTAGGTGCGTGGCAAGTAGGCATACGCACCGATGGGCGTGTAGTGATCGAGATCGACTTTATCGAGGCTCAAAATATCGAGCTCGTCTGTCCAAGCGTGGCCGCTACCGAAGCAGCGCAACAAATACAACGTTATCTCGACAATTCGCAGTGGCGCTTTACAATAGCGCTCAAGTTAAACGGCACACCGTTTCAACAGCGCGTGTGGGCGGCATTACAAAAGATAGCCCCGGGTGAAACGTGTAGTTACGGTGCACTGGCCCGAGACCTTAGCAGTGCAGCACGAGCGGTGGGCGGCGCGTGCCGCGCCAATCCCATAGCGATCATGGTTCCTTGTCACCGCGTGGTTGCTGCCCAGAGCTTGGGTGGATTTTCGGGAGCGACCAGCGGAAGCGAATTGTTACTCAAGCAATGGTTGCTGAAACATGAGTCGTACAACAACAAAAATTGATTCGGAAGTATTACCGCTGCGCGAAGTGGATGCGCTGGTGGTGGAGGCGTTTCTCGATCAGCTGTGGGTGGAACGGGGCTTAAGCGAAAACACCATCAGCGCCTACCGCCACGATTTATCTGGACTTGCTAAGTGGCTGCAGCGGCACTCTGCCCCCTTTTTGACCGATGCGCGGCGCGAGCATTTACTAACGTTTCTCGGCGAGCGCGCCCAGAGTGGCGCGCGGCCACGTTCCACCGCGCGCCTGTTGTCGAGCATCCGGCGATTTTATCAACACCTGGTACGTGAAGGACGTTTGCCGGGCGACCCGAGTCTTCGTATTGATGCGCCCAAGCTGGGGCGCAGCTTGCCCAAGGCATTAACCGAGCCCGAAGTCGAAGCGTTGTTGGAAGCGCCTGATACCAAGCAAGTGTTAGGCATGCGTGATCGCACGATGCTGGAATTGCTGTACGCCAGTGGCCTGCGGGTGACGGAACTGGTGTCGCTGAAAGTATCGCAGATCAACATGCAGCAAGGTGTAGTTCGTTTGATCGGCAAGGGTGGTAAAGAACGCTTGGTACCGCTCAACGAGGAGTCATTGCGCTGGTTGCGCGAATACATGGACGCTAGTCGCGCGCAGCTGAACAAGGGACTCAGTAGCGAGTATCTGTTTACGACGCGACGGGGTGAATGCATGACGCGTCAAGCGTTCTGGTATCTGATCAAACGCTATGCAGCCATGGCGGGTATCAGCAAAGCATTATCGCCGCATACGTTACGCCATTCGTTTGCAACCCATCTACTCAACAACGGTGCTGATCTGCGCGTGGTGCAGATGTTATTGGGCCACAGCGATTTATCCACGACGCAGATTTACACCCACATCGCCCAAGAACGGCTCAAGGAATTTCACGAGCTGCACCATCCGCGCGGTTGATGGGATGGAACTCCAGCCAAATTTCCGTCTCTTATCATAAGTTACGTGCAACTGATCGTTGCCGATAACATCACAACACCGTGCTGCATCGGTTGGTTTGCCGCCAGGGTCGTGAAACAATCACCACGATCCATATTCAACTCACTACGAGGTCTGTACATGAAACAGTTGATTCCTAGTCTGCTTGCGGGCCTCGTTGCTACGCTGAGTCTACCAGCCTACGCCGATGACAAACTCGACATCGAAGCCGTCAAACGTGCTGTTGCTCAAGTCATGCCGAGCGCGACACCGGATGCGATCGTACCCGCACCCATGGCAGGTTTTTACGAGGTGTTAATCGGTGCGCAGGTGTTGTATGTATCGAAAGAAGGTAAGTATTTGCTCGAAGGTGATGTCTACGATGTGACCGCGCGTCAGAATATTACCGAAACGCACCGCTCCGCCGGACGTTTGAAAATTGTGCAGGCCATCGATCCGGCCAGCATGATTATTTTCGAACCTAAAACCGCAAACTACACCCTCACCGTATTTACCGATATCGACTGCGGCTACTGCCGCAAGTTACATAGCGAAATGCAGTCGTATCTCGACAAAGGTATTCGTGTTCGCTATCTGGCCTACCCGCGTTCCGGCAAAGACACACCTTCGTATTTTAAAGCGGTCGGCGTTTGGTGTGCGGCGGATCGTAAAACCGCTTTAACGGCGGCCAAAGCCGGCGGGAAAGTTGAAGAAAAGAAATGCAAAAACCCGGTAGATGCACATATGGCTGCCGGTGAAGCGGTCGGCGTAAGCGGCACGCCAACTTTAGTGCTCGAAAATGGTGTCGTGGTACCGGGTTATGTGAATGCGGCGCAACTGGTACAACTCATTGATGAAAACAAGAAAAAGGTCGCTGCGCAAAATTAGTAGTACATCACCCGTTGAATTGCCGCAGTACTTCAAATTCAAGGATATCCACTACATACCGAAAATAGGGTGTCGGGCATTCCTTGCACCGGGGCCGGTGCGCTTCCATTCAACATGAGGTTCGGTCGTGGCAGACGATACTCCCGCCGGCTCGGTGGAGGACATTTCCGGTCAACCCGACCAATACGTGAATCACTTGGCTGAGGTCAATAAGACCAACGACGTCGTTTCCACCGATGATATTTACAACAAACACGGAGTCTTGTTAGTACGCAAAGGCGCGCGTATCGGTACCGACATGGCGCAACGCATTCTGCAGCACAAGCTGATGAAGCCGTTGGAAGAGCAGGTGCAACTTGACCGCACCTTGAATGCCACGACCCTGCTGACAGCATTTTCAAAATACCTCGAAGCGTATACCGATCTTCAGAAGCTCCACAAAGAACTCGATTTCGATAAGCGCTTTAAAAACCTCGTGCAGCGCGTCGAATTTGCGAATGTCATCGCACAAAAACTGACTGTACTGCAGGACCGGCTACCACAGAAATTTGAAAATGCCGTGTTGTGTGCATGGCTTGCTGCATTGATCGCGACAGAAATGAATTTAACCGGCGACTTGGTGCAAGCCGTGTTACTCGCTGGGCTGACGCATGATGTGGGCTTGTTGCATATTCCGCTTGAAATCGTAAACAAATCCGGAGAACTTTCGGTGGCCGAATGGCGCGCGATGCAAAGCCATGTGGTAGTGGGACAACTGTTGTTGAAAAACACCAAAGGTGCGCACCCTCGCACTGCCGTCGCTGTTGTCGAACATCACGAACGCTGCGATGGTAGCGGCTATCCATCCGGCAAGACCGAAGAACAGCTGGATGTGCTGGGTCAAATTATCGGTATCGCCGATAGCGTGCTGGCGATTCGTCTACAGCAATTTTCCAAACACGGGCGTAATGTTCGCGACGCCATGCCGTACTTGCACATGAATTCCGCAACTCATTCCAGTGCCGTTTACAGTGCAATGCATGCACTACTTACTAAATCGAAATTGCCACCCACCCAAGTGAATACCTTTAAGACATTTAGTGCGTTGGTCGAACATTTAGTGGCGCGCGGGAATCAGTTAAAAAATGTCGTGACCCTGCTCGAAGAGTTGCTGGATATGGCGTTACTCAGCGGTGCAGGGGCAGAAGCGAAGCGTATTTATAAAGTGACCCAGCCGGTGGTACGCATGATTAGTTCATCGGGATTGCTGCGTGATGAAATCCTGACGTGGTTGCAATCGCTGCTACAACAACCGGACGGCAGTGCGCTAAGCGAGTTAATCGAAAGCGAATTAATGCAAAACGAGCTGTATTGGCAGATTAAGAAGGTGCAGCGTTTATTGAATGAATTCGTTGAAAAGAAACTCACCAGTTTAAGTGAGCACGACCAAACCCGCGCACTTCGTATCAAGAAGGGGATGGATGCGATATTTGCAGTTAAAAATTAATCAGTGGCAATCTCTATCGTTGCGCAACAGCGCGTGAACAACAGTACGCTACGCACGGTATGCGTAGGCCAAATCTGTCGTAAGCCCTGCGCATAGCGTTGCATTTGTTCGCGATATACAGCGGCAAATTCCTGGATATTTTCTGGCCGTGCGGAACGGTGTGTTTTGTAATCGATCAGCACCATGTGGTGATTGTCGACGATAACCGCGCGATCAATAATTCCGTAGACGGTTTTATTGTCATGCTCGTAGGTGATGGCGACTTCGTTGTAAGCGGCTCGGTATTTGTTTGAGTCGAACAGCCACTGAAAATCCGGAGCGTGGACGACCCGCATGGCCTCATCACACCATTCGTTATAAGTCGATTCGTTATGATTGCAGCGAAATTCTGCTGCGACCCGTTGCCGTATGCTGCTGACCTTAGACGACGGCGAGCGAGCGAGTAGATCGAGCATGCGATGGATGACTTGTCCACGTAATTCCGCGTCATCGGCGCCGTTTTGCCAGGGCAGGATAGCAGTATTTCGGCTGGGGGAAATCTCCGTGCGCATACTGTCGAGATCGAATACTTTTGATAAACGCGGGTCAACTGTAGTTAGTGCGCGCGGTGTTACGGCAGATTGAGCTGTTTGGGTTGCTGGTGTGCCTGATTCCAGCACCAAGACAGCCGATTCACCTAAGCGCGCTTGCAGACTGGCGCAGACCGTGCCATACCAGCCGAGCTCTTGCCCGCGCTTCGGAGTACTACCGGAAATAAACAACATCTGCCGCGCCCGGGTCATCGCAACGTAGAGCAGATTTAATTCTTCGCGTTGTTCAGCAAGTTCGTCGCGCGCAAGCGCGCGGCGGCTGTATGCATCCAGATCGTCTTTTTTGCCAGTAAGCATAAAACACTCGGGCTGGGCGGCTGCGGGCGGCCAATTTACCAGCGCTTGTACGCCGCGTCGCTGGCGCGGCGGGTTGGTGGCATCGGCAATGAAAACCACCGGCGCCTCAAGACCCTTGGCCGCGTGGATGGTGAGTAATTGCACGCATTCGCGGGTTGCACCGGTTTCGCCTGCGTCCGGGGCATCGTCGCTGCCCCGGCGCGCCTCGCGTAAGCGTTGCAGAAAATTCGCCAAACTGGGGTAACGTCCACTGTCGAGTTCCAGGGCCAGCTCGATAAAGCGTGTGAGATTGGCGCGCAAGCGCGTATGTAAGTGTGGAGCAAATGCCGCTTGATAACGTTCGACCAGATTCCCTTCGTGATAGATGCGATCCAGCAGGTCGTGTGTCGGCAAGCGTTCTGCTGCGGTGCGCCAAGTTTGCAAATAGCGCTGTGCGCGGTGCAGGGGATGGGTTTCCGGAAGCTGCGGCGCGAGCGTAGCGAGGCGTTGTATCCAGCGGCCTGTGCCGGATCTTGCCAATAACATTAGATCGGTGTCGGAGCAGTCGAAGACCGGGCTGCGCAACACGGCGGCAAGGGCTAGATTGTCGAACGGCGTCACCAGGCTGTCGAGCAATGCGACCAAATCACGTACTTCCAAGCTGTCGAGTAGCGTGCCGCGGTCAGCGCCGGCATAGGGGATGCCGGCGGCGCGTAACGCTGATTCGTAAGCACCCACGTGAGTACGATTGCGTACCAGGATCAAGATATCGCCGTAGTCGAGTAAACGTGCATTTGGCGCTTCGCCGATCAGGGTGCGTGCCGTGATCAATTGCACGATACGTTGCGCAATCTGTGCGCCTTCGTGAGCGTAGCGTTGGTCTTCGGCGACGCTGCGAGGTTGCAGTAGCGGATTACGCAATGCGGTCGCGGTTGCGGCAGTAGTATCGGTATCGCTGTCGATCAAGGGTAATACTTCTACGTGTCCCCGCAGATTCTGGTGATGCGTGGTGTGATGCGGAAATTCCAGCCACACATCGCGCACATTGTCAGCTTCAAACACGGTGTTGACACAATCAATCACGGCTTGCGCCGAGCGGCGTGAAACATCCAGCGTAAAATTTTCTGCGTGCAGATGAGTTTGCAACCAAAGTTGCGCAGCGCTGAAGACGCGGGCATCCGCACGCCGGAAGCGATAAATCGACTGTTTGGCATCGCCGACCAAAAACACGCTACGCGCCCGTTCGCCGCCGCTGGCCGCGAGCTCTTCAATTAATGGTAATAACAGGCGCCATTGAATCGGGTTGGTGTCCTGAAATTCGTCGATCAATACATGATCGATGCGTTGGTCAAGTTTGTATTGCACCCATTGCGCATTGTCCGTGCGGTTGAGCAGGGTGTACGTCTTCCATTCCAGATCGTTGAAATCCAATTGCCGGCGTTCGTCTTTGATGCGTTGGTAGTGTTCAATCAGCTGTTGTCCAGCGCGCTGCCAGGCACGCGTTTGTTGCAGGGTTTGTTGCGCGCGCAGGACATCCAGTGCCTCGATTAAACGACTGGCAAGCTGCTCGTGCAGTTGCAAAAAGCGTGCTTCGCCGGATTCGCCCAGCGACTTTATCTGTGCCTTTGACGATTTTCGTTTTAGCGGTTGATTGTCCAGGGTCAGGAACGCGCGTTTGACGCGCGCAAAACGCTGGGCGAGATCGCCATCGCCTTGCAATGCGTTAATTAATCGTGCGGCGTGTTCGCGATTGGTATCCGTGCCATGTTTTTGCAGTAACAGGGCAAATTCTTCGATGTCGTTGCGACTGCTAATCAAGCAGTGTGCTTGCGAATCAAATTCAGGATCCACATCGAGTAGGCGTTGCGTGGCATTCGCGGCGAACGCCACTGGATCTTCGGCATCTGCGGTATACGCCCACCATTCACTACGATGCGCCAAGAAATTCAGCAGTGCGCCGTCGGTAGAGATTCCGCCGATGCGGTCATACAAAATTTCTAATGCGAGCGCCGGAGGACTATGGGGCGCGAGTGTCGCCTCCGAGTACAACGCATCCAGCGCTTCCCGCTCCAGCGCGCGCGTTGCCTCCAGTAATTCAAAACCCGGAGCGACATCGGCTTCGAGCGGGAAGCGACGTAACACGTCTTGACAGAACGCATGAAACGTTGTGGTGCGCGGCGGACGTGGTGCACGTAGCAGGATTTCATAAAGCCCGCGTGCAGAATGTTGGTGCTCAGCCGTCGCTGCCACGCCCATGCTGCGTAGCTCATTATCCAGCGCTAATGCATCAGCCTCCGCTAATATCAGTAAACGCTCACGTAGCCGGGTTTGCATTTCTGCGGCCGCTTTGCGTGTAAAGGTAATCGCCAAGATCCCATCAGGACGTGCACCATCCAGCAACAACCGGATAATACGCGTCACCAGCAGCCAGGTTTTTCCGGTACCCGCTGACGCGCTGACCGTGGCGTTTTGACGTGGATCACCCGCTTTGATCGTGTCTTGCGGTGCCGCACTAGAAATCTGTGTCATTGAGCTGGACATTTTAATGAGGGGTTAAGTTTGAGTGGTCAAGCTTCACTTCCATCGGCGCTGAGTAATGTGCGTAGCGCACACAAAAAGGACTTGCCACTAAAGTAATTTTTGTTATCTTAGTGTGCGTCGAGGCTCCACGGTAGTTACATGGAGGTTCGCTAGGGACAGCACAGCGGTAAAGCAGTACGCTGGACCAGATGTAGTCAGGCACGGAAAAGTCTGACATGGAGATAGGGCGGCCTTCGGGCCGCCTCCATTTTTTCAGCCCCCCAAAATTATTTTCCATCATTCTGATTTTCTCGCACAGCCGTATCGTTCCATGCCGGCCGCCGGCATAATCCTTCCATATCACAAACTGCACAGGTGTTGACATCGCCCCAGGCCGGTGCCGCCTGGCCGTCACGCAGTTGTTGCATGACGGTGATCAGACGTTCGGTATTTTGTGCCGTCATTGCGTACAACGCGTTGCCGCCGAGTGCAGCCGTCGTCTTCACCGTCTCGGTGTCGATGGCCACGAACTCCGCACTCACCACGGTCGGCAGGCCGCCGAGCAAGCTTGCGTAAAACGGCAACTGCACAGCTTCGCCGGCATCGATCTCGTGTTGTCGCGGCACAGCGCCGGTTTTGTAATCGACAATACCGGCTCCCTGCGTGTTTACATCCACACGATCGATGCGGCCGTTGAGTTGCAGGCCAGCATGTTCTAGCGGGTGTTGTTGTTTTAATTCCACCGCGTCCACAGTCCACTGTGTTGCGCGTTGTATTTGCCAATCGATATAAGCGGGGACCACGGCCAGCCAGCGTTTGAGCCAGCCGCGATGACGAAAATCATCGTCGACATCGTGTGCAAATACGGCACGTGCAATCGATTCCAAGTGGCGAATGGCTGCATCGCGGTTGGCGGCGGTGATGGTGGCATCGAACGGCGCGGGCAAGCCTTGGGTCTTGGCGTGAAATGCCTGTAAACACAGATGAACACGCTTGCCGTAGTCGTCTTTTTGCAGCGCTTCGCGGACGGCTTCGGGTGGTTTTAACTTCAGGCCGTACGCGGCGAAAAATTGGTAGGGGCAATTCAGCAGCGTTTGATAGCTATGCGCCGATATCGTGCTTGGCAGTAACGCCGTGTCGATGCGCGGTCTTGGTGTGCGTGTTGGTTCAGGCAGCGGCGCGGCATCGCCGCCTTGCACCTGTGCGCGGGGATCGCCAAGCAAGGCTTCCAATTCGGCATCGTGCAGATCGCTGCCATAGACCAACTGATGGAAAGTGACTAGCGTGTCCCACCAGGGCGAGGCCACCACATCTTCACCATCACGATCGCGTACGCGCGTCAGCAGCACGCGCGGCGCACTTTCCAGCAGACGGTGGAAATCATGCAGCATACCGTTGCGTTGTTGCTGGGTCGTGGGTAGGCCCAATTCAGCGCGCACACCTTCATTAAAAAATGGCGAGCCCAGGTCCGTAGAAGGCAGAAATTCCTGTTCACAGCCGGCAATGACGAGTGCATCGAAACGCGCTAATGCACTGTGCGCGAAGTTGAACATTTGCACCCGGCTGCCCGCAAGCGGGGGGATGAAGTTGTACCTTTCTAAGGCGCGTCCGAGCCAGGCGCGGAATTCCAGCCAGTTCATGCGTAGCGTCGAGGTATCGGCGGCGGTACGCAGTAATTCCAATTCCTGGAGTATTCGTGCACCGGCGGCGTCATCGCGCCAAGCGTGCGTAAGTCCTAGTCGTGCGATGCTGTCGTGCAGTGCATGTAAATATTCGCGGGCTGGCCGAACACGGTTCCCGAGCAACGGCGTCAACGGTTGTGCGGCGTTTTGTAAACGGTCAAGCAGCGCTTCTACGGCGCCGTAGTCCGTACCTAATTCGCCGGGCAGGCGTTCACGGCGCCGTCGCAGTTGGTGGCGATAACGCTCCAAATTGCGCGCCACATTTTCGTGGCGAACGATGTCTTCTTCCAGTCGATAGACGGCTGTCAGATGCTCATTGCGATCCAGTCCGGAAAAAACAAATGCGGATTTTAATACGTCAAGCATTGGCTCGTGTGCGAAGTCTTCTTCAACGCATTCCAGCCAGCGCTCCAATGCGCTGGCAGCGCGAGTCGTGGATAAGGCCCAGCCGGTCAGATCATCGGGCGCAAGGCCGACGCGTTCGAGCAGCGCCCGCACGCGTCGCGCCAGACGCCGGTTTTCAGTGATAATGCCGACGCTCTGCGCACCCTCCAGCAACCAGCGCCGCACTTGTAACTCAATAGCGCGGGCTTCTTGTTCCGCACCGCGCGCCGCAAACAGAAACCAATGCGCCTTAACTTGACTAATGGGGTGCCGGGCGGCAAACGAGCGCGCACGCCCGGCGATTGGCGGCGTGGCTGCGCCGAAGGCGGCGTCGAGAAATTCCGCGCAGGCAGAAAGCGGGGTGTTGACTGCGGCATCGTTGCCGAATGCGGCCGCCAGGGTACGCAATGGCACATGTGCATCGCCGTCGCTGGCGAGAATCGAGCCACCTCCGTGCAGCAATACAGTGCAATTTGCGCGCTGTGAGAGGGCGCGGAACCAGACAATTTCAGCAGCGCACAAGTTACTGAAGCCGGCGGCGTAGATGTGGGCAGCTGTGCGCACAGCGCCGGTGCTGTGCGCGAGTTGCAGCAGGTATGCGCTTTGCGAGTCCACGCTGTTGGTGGTGCGTAACTGTTCGTGCCACGCCTGCCACAAGGTATGCACCAGCGTGGCCTCGCGACTCAGTGCTTGCGGCGCATCGGCACGCATGCCGTAGGCGCGCGCCAGACGTGTATGAAATGCTTCGAGGTCCAGCGGCAATTCGCATTGATGCAGCGTGAGTTCGTCGAATAAACGCATGAGGCTATCGGTTAGATGCCACGGGTGCGCCTTGCCATACAGGTGCGGATAGCGCACCAGTGCTTCTGTCAGCAGCAGCTCACGCGCATAGCCGCTCACCTCGGGTGCATACTGTGTAGCGTGTTGTGCGGCCCACAGGCGCGGTGTGCTGATGGTTGGGCCCAGCAAGGCATGACATCCACATACGCGTGCAGCAGCCAGCAACTCGCGCAGCAAGCGCGCGTCAGGCGTGAGTTCGGGTAGTAAGATAATGAGTTTCGTTAGGTCGGGGAGCTGCTGCCGATGCGTCGTGCAAATGCGCTGCGCCAGGACGCGTAGCGGGTCATCGGCATAGGGCACCCAAATAACCTGCGGCGCGGCGTGCGGAGAATCGTTTGCGTCTTGCTTGTCATCTTGCATCGGGCCGCGTTACTTCTCCAGGTACTTGAGCTTGTCTTTTACCGTGTCCCATTCTTTGGCGTCTTCCGGGGCGGGTATTTTTTGGGTAATCACGGGCCATTTTTTAGCCAGATCGGCATTGAGCTTGACAAATTGTTGTTGCGCGGCCGGCACATCGTCTTCGGCCAGAATGGCGTTCACCGGGCACTCCGGTTCGCACAGGCTGCAGTCGATGCACTCATCGGGGTCGATCACCAACATATTCGGGCCCTTGTGGAAACAATCCACCGGACAGACTTCCACACAGTCGGTATAGACGCAGCGTATGCAGCTTTCGGTTACGACGTAGGTCATGAATGCGCTCTCGATCAGAAATGAATTCGGACGCCATTTTAAACATAACGGGCGATGGGAGCGAGGCTGACGGCTAACGGGGCTCACTTTTACTCGCGCCACAGCGTGTGCAGCGATAAAGTGTGATCAGCTTGCCTTGTTTCACGTCGAATTGCTTGTCGTGTACCACTTCCCATTTATGAAAGCCGCGCGTGCACAAGGTTTTGCCTTTGTGTTTTTCGCTGGCTTTAGGTTTTTTAAAGAGCAGGATGTTGGCCACGTTAGTTAGTTAACACTAACGGGATTTTGGATCAAGGCCGCAGCTTAATACTGAGCGTTTACGGCAAGCCTGGCCGGTGTTACCAGCGGTGACATTGCGTTGGCGGAGTGGACCGTGAGCGGCGCTGTCGATTCGACTGGCAGCACGACGATGAATACAGAACCCTGTCCCAAGCTGCTCTCGACAAAGATATCGCCGCCGAGCAGCGTACACAGATGTTTGCTGATTGCCAGGCCCAACCCAGTACCGCCAAAGCGGCGAGTGGTGGAGCTGTCCGCTTGCGTGAACGATTGGAACAGGCGGGCGCTTTGCTCCGGCGTCATGCCGATGCCGCTGTCGCGAATTTCAAATTCAATCCATTCGCGTTGTTCCACGACGAAGCGCTGTATCGTCAACGACACCGTACCATTTTCCGTGAATTTAAACGCATTGCTCAACAGGTTGATAATAATCTGGCGCAGCCGCACGACGTCCGACACCAGCGTGCCGGGCTCTGCGGGACAATTAACGAAGAAGTGGTTGTGATGTTTTGCGATCAGCGGTTGCACCGTGCTTTGCACTTCATCTAGCACCTCCGCGAGATTGACAGTTTCGAGATGCAGGTCGATTTTTCCGGCTTCGATTTTCGACAGGTCGAGAACGTTGTTGATCAAACTCAGCAAATGATGGCCGGCCGTTTTAATGCGCTCCAGGTCGGCATTGCATTTGCCCAGTCCGGCGATCCCGGCATCTTCTTGCAGGATTTCGGAATACCCGATGATCGCATTGAGCGGCGTGCGTAATTCATGCGACATATTGGCGAGAAAATGGCTTTTAGCAATGTTCGCCTGGTGCGCTTCGATGGCGGTTTTGGCCAGCATTTGGTTGGTTAAATGCAGATCGTGCGTGCTGCGATTCACGCGCTGTTGCAACGATTCGTTCAGCCCAGCAATCTCGTTTTGCGATATAAGCAGGCGCTGTTGCGAATCTTCTAGCTCGTTAATGCGTGCGTCCAGGCTCTGCGCCATCGCATTAAATCCCTCCGCCAAGGCCGCCAGTTCGGAGCTGGGCGGAACTTCGAAGCGCACGTTGCGTTCGCCCTTGGCGATACGTGCCATGTCGAGTTGAAATTGCTCCAGCGGACGCGTCGTGATGCGCGAAAAGATCAGCACGGTTGCAATCGTGAAACCCGCCGCGAGCATGAACACCAGAATATATTTTTGGATCATGCGATCCAGCGGCGCCAAAGCCTCAGCGGTGGGGAGCTCGACAATTTCCCACCAGTTGTTGTCGGTGTCGTACGAACTCACGCCCAGGACTTCGATCCCTTGCATGTTCCGGTAGGTCAACACATCGCTGGAATCATGATGATTTAGCAACGCGCGCGGCACGTGAGATTCAGTGATTTTCAAGCCTTTTAAAACCAGGCTTTGATCGGCGTGACCGATCAAAGCGTATTCGGAATCGACCACGTAGGCATAGCCGCTATGGCCAATGTGTTGTTGTTGAATCAGGGCCCAAAGCGCTTTGAGATTGATTACCATGGTGATTGCTGCCGTGGTTTTACCGGACGGCCCGATCGGAAAGCTTGCACGTAAGATGGGTTCGAGATAGGGCGAAAATTCCGTTTTGGAATATGCGCGTTTGCCCGCAAGCGCGCTTTGTACCAGGGCGTCGCTGCTGACGTTGCGTAGATCCGTGATCGAGTATCCGTGCATGCGCGATAAGCGAATTTGTTCATGGCCGGTGGCGCTGACAAGACTGATTTCTTCGATCTCAAGCCGGTCGCGTAGCAGCTGGTTGAACAGGTAGGCCGTATCTTGCGCGTTCAGCCGCACGCCTTGGATCAGATCGGCGACGACGCGGGTTTGCAGATTAATCGGACTGAAGAAATTACCGATGGTGGTTTGCACGCGCAACGCCGATTCGTACAGCTGGCTGCGAATGGAATTAGTCAACTCCTGGCGCGAGCTTTGGTAGGTGATGGTTCCCCATAGCGCGATCGACACCAATTCGAGTGCCAGCACCAACAGGATAATGCGACTCGCAAGTGTGCGTGCGCGCAACATCGGCAAGATTATTCGATGATCTCGGTGAGCTGGCTGCGCACCAGTGCGGGTAACTCCAGGCCGAGTATTTTCAGTGCGCTTTGATTCAGGCTGTATTCGTACTTGGTAGGCACTTCGAACGGGTTGTTACTTGCCGGCACGCCGCCCAAAATTTTCTGTGCCAAGCGTGCGCCCTGACGGCCAAGTTCAGTAAACGGTGCGCCATAACTTGCCAACGCTCCCGCCTGCAGCATGGAACGGGAATGTGCCATGACCGGAATTTTCAGCCGTTGCGCGTTGGGCATGATCACGTTCTTAAGTTCATTGTCGATGGGCGCCGTCGGCACCAACAACATGGCATCGACGTCGCCGGGCTGCAACGCCTCCATCGCTTGTTTGATGTCCTCGGGTTTGGTGACGGCGCGCTCTACGATTTGAATGCCGCGCTTGCCGGCTTCGTCGCGCGCGTGTTGCAAGCCGATGGCTGAAGGTTCGATTTTCGGATGGTACAGAATTAAAATGCGCTTCAGTGCGGGAATCAGATCGTACATCAACTCCACGCGTTTGCCCGACAGTTCGGCGTTTAAATTGTCGATGCCGGTAACGTTCCAGCCGGGATTGCGCCGGTCGGCGACGAATTTACGTTCGATGATGGCGTTAATGTAAAGCACCAGCACGGGTGTTTGTACTTTGCTCTTTTCAAGCTGCGCCTTGATTTCATCGGCTTCCAGTCCACCCGCTGCAACCAGCAAGTCAAGCGGTTGGCCGAGTAACTGCTCTGTCAACGGTTTAAGTTGTTTAAGGTCGTTGTTTGAATTGAGCTCGGTCACAACCAGATTTTTTCCGGTCTCGAAGCCAAGTGTTTTCATTTCCTCCAAAAAACCGTTTCTTAATGGAACTCGCGATTCGCCGTGTAACAAAATACCAATGTGTTTGGGTGCCGGCGGTTGGTTGCAGCCGGTGAGCGCGGCCAATAGCATGAACACGGGACAAGATAGTTTTGTAACTACGCGCATTGTTATGGCCTCTATCGTTTTGATTTTCGGGGCATATGGATGTTGACTCTATCGGCAATATTCGTGTGGACATGACAAACAAAAGGGGCGGCACCGGCGGTGCCGCCCCTGGGTAACTTGCCGCGCGCAGTGAATGCTGCGGCACTACAGTGTTTACTAAATGTTAATGGTTGTGCCATCAAACTTGGTTAGCGAAAAACCCGCGAACGGTTCGATGTAACCCTCGCGTGCATCGCGCAGCAATTCGATGGCGATGGCCTCGCCCATCAACATGCTATTGATGGTGTCGGAACGCCAATGCACGCCTGCCGTGTCACGGCCGATGGCGATGTTGCAGGCCAGCTTGGTGATCTCGTTGCCGAGCGTCAGCGGCGTGCCGGTCCATGGCAGCAGCGACAGCCCGTCGTCGGCCGCATAGCTTGGATTAGGAATCACGAAGGCCTCGTTGAACAATGCCTTGAGAATCGTGGAGCAGGCACCGGCAATGGCCGCGTGCCCCGACGGATACGCAGGATGCAGCGGCACACCTTCGGGAAATTGCTGCGCGAGCAGATAGGTACCTTGTTTTGAATACACCCGGCTCACGGCATCCGAGTTCAAAACATCGTCATGAAGCGGATAACTGGCCGCACCGGTCATGTGATTGTGGACGCGCCCGCCGAATTTTTCAGGCCGGATGCGGCGATGTATGACCCACTTGTGGTACCACGCGGCCGTTTGTGCGATACGTCCGGCGCGCGTGACCAAGTCAAACGCATGATGTGGACCGAAGGTTCCGTGCCCATGCTGGGTCGGGTGCCCGTTGTAGGGGTTGGCCAGATCATAGGGTGCGAAGTATTTACGCAAGATAACGACAGTGGCATCCATGTACGGCTGAAACAACATGTCGCGGCCGACAAACTCGCCCATGTCGCGCCCGCTGCGCACGTAGCGTTTAGTGGAATCGTTGATCTTGGTGGTATTCACGAAACCGTTTTGCGCCGCGAGCCAGCTTGCATAATCGGTGAGGTAGTCCTGGCCGGCAGGCGCGGTCAGAATTTG
>JACQEQ010000079.1 GCA_016200445.1 Gammaproteobacteria bacterium
AAACGATGCTCACGCCAAAACTTCGCCCACGAATCTTCGCGTGTGTTGCATTGACGTGTTGAGCCGATGGTGTTGTCTCGATACCAGCCAAAACTCCGCTCAGTAACACGATGAAGTTGTGCTAGCTGCGTGCCGAATGCAACCGCAGCCTGATCTACGGGCTCACTAAACTCGACATACTCAAGTACCAGATAAGCCGAGCCTGATGCCGCGCCCCAACAAATGGGCGCGGGAACTCTAACAACATTAGTTTTCGCTAACTCCAACAAACCTTCCGCTTCTGCCGCGAACATGCCGGCATACTCGGCGCGATTGGTTTTAATAAAAAATCTCTGTGCTCCATTGCTGACAACATGGGCTGTGTTAATACATCCACCACGCACTGGGTGCGCTTCACCACAGACAAATTCATGGCCAATAGTGAGAGTAATCTGGGAACAGATTTCGGACCAAGCGTCAATCATGATCGCCCACCCAATTTAGGCATTGCCACCCAAATAGAACGCAGATGTTCTGTGGATAACTCTGTGGAACAAAGCCAGTGAATCGCCTGAAATTTGGCGCGTAGTTGAAGTTATTGCGGGTAGGGGGAAGGCTAGCTTACGAGGCAAGCCTATAAGCAATCAATAAGTTACTGTAATAAAACTCGAGCAAGACAATCCGTCCGCACACGCACTATGTTAGCAACAGCTCACGTGTGTCGCGCCTGTGCATAAACCGCACGTGCGTCACCGCATGCTGTCTTATAATTCATAATTCGCGTTAAGAAATGAGAAAGGCTGGCTCAAGCCAGCCTTTCTCAGAACACTTACTTCGCGAGCGAGAGAACAAACTCAACCAGCTTTTCGATGTCCGCGTCAGGAACGCGCGGGGAGTACGGAGGCATCGGGACTTCGCCCCAAACGCCCTTACCGCCGGCCTTCACTTTAGCGACCAGCTTGTCTTTCATGGTGGCGTCGCCTTTGTACTTGTTACCGACGTCTTGCCAAGCCGGACCGACAACTTTCTTTTCGATCGAATGGCAAGCCAAGCAACCGCTCTTCTTGGCCAATTCGAGTGCTTCGTCTTTACCAATTGCGGCATTGGCCTGACCAGCAGCCAACAAAACTGCAACCGCAGAAACCGCTAACCAACGTGCTTTCATTTACCCTCTCCTCTGTGTTTTTTCAAAATGCTCATGGCTACGCCGACTCGCCTCGCGCATGCGTGCATCGCACGAAGATATGTAATCAATGATGATGAGAGCTTTTAGCCGTTAACACTACGGCTACCGGACACCCCACCCCTTAATTTTATTATCGTTCGATTCAGCGTGCCTGAACTGCGAGACGGAGCTTTATGCCATGGCACTATTCAGGTGTCAAGAAGATGAAATTAAAACGCGGGATAAAAAATTCTGCAACGGAACTCTAACCGGCGTAATTCGGCGATCCGGACAACGTTAACGCCAACGCAAGATCACCCACGAGGGAATTAAAAACCCTGGCTTCAAATCGTTGAAGCGCTGCGACATCAGTCCGTCACCGTTACTGTCGACCAAATAATAGGGCACGCCTTTTTTCGGAATAATTTTGATCATATAAAGCTGACCATTGACTCGATACTCCTCAATGGTGGTTTCGCCCCGCTCGGTGATGGTAACTTCCGGCGCGAGCTCCGCTTCAGGATCGCCACCACCCGGCGGCGGATGCTCGATCACCGCAGTGGCGGGTGGCTCGGCTGCCGCTTGCGCACCCGCCGCTACGCTGAACGTGAGTATTGCTGCGATGACTACAGTACGTGGCTTCAGATCCATGATTACAAATCCAGCAAAATTTCCTGTTCTTCGGCCGACAGCTCAAAGCCGCGGTGTTCGTAATGACTAAAAATAGCTTCCACTACCTCTTCTGGCTTATCGAGAATTTTGAACAGCTCCAAGTCTGACTCGCCGATCATACCTTCCACCAGCAAGCGGCTCTTGAACCACTCTACCAAACCTTCCCAGAACGGCGCGTGCACCAGAATAATCGGTATACGCCGGGTCTTCGCCGTCTGCACCAGCGTAAGAATTTCTGCAAGTTCGTCGAGCGTACCGAATCCGCCGGGCAACACTACATACGCCGCTGCATACTTCACGAACATTACTTTACGCGAGAAAAAATGGCGGAAATAGAGGGAAATGTTCTGATAGCGATTCGCGCTTTGTTCGTGCGGTAAATTAATATTCAAACCGATGCTGGGCGACTTGCCCGCGAACGCGCCTTTGTTGGCTGCTTCCATGACGCCCGGCCCGCCACCGCTGACCACCGAGAACCCGGCGTCGGACAAGCGCCGTGCAATGTCTTCGGTAAGCGCGTAATACGGGTGCTCCGGCGGCGTACGCGCCGAACCGAAAATACTCACCGACGGTTTAATGCGCGCTAACTTTTCAAAGCCTTCGACAAACTCCGCCATGATCTGGAAAATTTTCCATGATTCACGCGTGAGCTGGGTATCGTTAATCGGTCGTAATCCCGGATGGGAAGATTTTGTATGTTCGTCCATAATCGCTCTTCTTGAAATTTCGTGGCCACCAATAACACCATGACTACAGACACACCGCTGATCCTGGTGGACGGATCATCCTACCTGTATCGCGCATTCCATGCCATGCCGACATTGAGCAACTCGCGCGGCGAACCTACCGGCGCGATTTACGGTGTCATTAACATGTTACGCAAGCTCATTGCCGATCACCCCACGGAACGCATCGCGGTGGTTTTCGACGCGCCGGGTAAAACGTTTCGCGATGACTTATACGCTCAATACAAAGCCAATCGCGAATCCATGCCCGAGGAGCTGCGCGCACAGATCGAACCCTTGCATGAACTCATCCGCGCGCTGGGCATTCCATTGCTGTGCGTTCCTGGCGTCGAAGCCGACGATGTGATCGGCACGCTTGCCAAACAAGCAACACAACACAACCTGCGCGCCTTGATTTCCACCAGTGACAAAGACATGGCTCAACTGGTTAACGAGCACGTCACGCTGGTGAACACCATGACTAACACTTATATCGACACGCACGGCGTTGTCGATAAGTTTGGCGTGAGCGCGCAGCAAATTGTCGACTACCTCACCTTGATTGGCGATACCTCGGACAACATTCCCGGCGTGCCCAACGTAGGTCCAAAAACCGCTGCAAAATGGCTGCAAAACTACGGCACACTCGATGGAATAGTGGCGCATGCAGACGAAATTAAAGGCAAAGTCGGCGACAACCTGCGCGCGAGCCTCGGCCAGTTGCCGCTGTCGCATCAGCTCGCCACCATAGATTGCAACCTCGCACTCGAACTGCGCGCTGAAGATCTGCACATCACCGCGCCTGATGTCGAAAAGCTCAAAGCCCTGTACCAGCGCCTCGAATTCAAAACCTGGCTTGGGGA
>JACQEQ010000080.1 GCA_016200445.1 Gammaproteobacteria bacterium
ATGACAATGGGTTTCACCGGCATCATGCCGTTGGTGTTTGCGTCGAACATCATGGTCGACCCGACCACGATTCCGGGATGGTTGCGTGTTTTCGTGGAGGTCAATCCGGTGTCGTTGATGACCACGGCGATGCGTGGCTTGATGAACGGCGGCGTGACCGTTGAACAGCTCGGCCTCGCGCTGCTCGCACCGTTGCTGTTGACGGTGGTGCTAGCACCGCTGACGTTGTGGCTGTATCGGCGACGGTAGGCGGCGCGCAACAAGCGTGGGGCATCGTTAGCGATATCGAGCTGATGTCGACGAATTTATTGCGTGCCCTAAACGTTTCTGGTATAGATGCCCGCTCAATTTTTCAAACACCGCTGGAGCAGCCTTCGATGCCTGGAAAAACTGCGAAGAAGCCCGTGAAGAAAGCGACCAAGCCCGCAAGCAAAGCCGTTCTAAAAGCCAAGCCAGCGAAACCGTCAATCAAACAGGCTGCGAAGCCGGTTAAAAAGATGCCACCCAAACCGATGGCAAAAAAACCTGTAAAATCTCCAACCAAGCCAGCCGCCGCAAAACCAAGCGCCGCGCCGGTGAAGCCACAAGCCAAGGCGGCCCCCGCCGCAAAACCGCAGGTACAACGCGTGAAGTCTACAGATTCGTCACAGTTCAGTGCATTCACACCGTATAAAGAAAAGAGCGGCGAGGAGTATATGAATCCCGCCCAAGTGGAACATTTCCGCGAGATTTTAGAATCGTGGAAACAGGAATTAATGGAGAAGGTCGACGAAACCGTGCATCACATGCAGGATGAAGCGTCCAACTTCCCCGACCCGAACGACCGTGCTTCGCAGGAGTCCGACTTCACCATGGAGCTGCGCGCCCGTGATCGCGAACGCAAGCTGATCAAGAAAATCGAAGAAGGTATGCAACGTCTGGACGACGGCGACTTCGGCTTTTGCGAAAGCTGCGGCGTCGAAATCGGCGTGCGCCGTTTGGAAGCCCGGCCCACCGCCACACTGTGCATCGATTGCAAAGAGCTCGATGAAATTCGTGAGCGGCAAAGTAAGGGTTGAGCAGTAGCAAAACGGGGCGCGCTAAGCGCCCCGGGTTTTTATGCGGCTTCGAATATTCTGCGGCATATCCTAACGGTGGCTCGATTTTTTGTTTGCTTGTAATACCCCCACCCGCCCGTTAAATTTGCGCTTCACCCGCGAAGGAGAATGTCATGAGCGACTCCAAAATATACGACGTGCCAGCGTCTTTCGCGGCGCGCGGCCTGATCGACGACGCCGCCTATCAGGCGCTGTACCGGCAATCGGTCGACGACCCAGAAGGTTTCTGGGCGGAACAGGCGAAAAAATTCGTGGACTGGTCGGCACCGTGGACGCGCGTGTCGAACTGGGATTTTCGTAACCCCAACGTGCGCTGGTTCGAAGGCGCAAAACTCAATGTCAGCGTAAATTGTCTCGACCGGCACTTAGCAATGCGCGGCAATCAGGTCGCGATTATTTGGGAAGGCGACGACCCGAGCGTTTCGAAAAAAATTACCTATCGCGAGCTGCACACCGCCGTGTGCAAATTTGCCAATGCACTGAAAGCGCGCGGTGTAAAAAAAGGCGACCGCGTCTGCATCTACATGCCGATGATCCCCGAAGCCGCGATGGCGATGCTCGCCTGCACGCGTATCGGCGCGGTGCACTCGGTGGTGTTCGGCGGCTTTTCGCCGGAGTCGTTGAAAGACCGCATTCTGGATTCCGATTGCCGCGTGGTCATCACCGCCGACGAAGGCATGCGCGGCGGCAAAAAAATTCCGCTCAAGGCGAATACCGACGCGGCATTAAAAACCTGCCCGAATGTACACACGGTGCTGGTGGTGCAACACACGCAAGGCAAAATTGCGTGGGAGACCAAGCGCGATGTGTGGTACCACGAAGCGGTCGCGGCGGTGTCCGCAGAATGCGCCCCAGAAATTATGGACGCGGAAGACCCGCTATTTATTTTGTATACCTCCGGCTCCACCGGAAAACCCAAGGGTGCGCTGCACACCAGCGGCGGCTACTTGTTATTCGCGGCGATGACGCATAAATATGTATTCGACTACCACGACGGCGACATTTACTGGTGCACCGCCGACGTCGGCTGGATCACCGGCCACTCGTATATCGTGTACGGGCCACTTGCCAACGGCGCGACCACGTTGATGTTCGAAGGGGTGCCGAATTATCCGGACAGCGCGCGCTTCTGGAACGTCATCGACAAACATCAAGTGAACATTTTCTACACGGCGCCGACCGCCATTCGCGCGTTAATGCGCGAAGGCGAAGCGCCGGTGAAATCGACATCGCGCAAATCGCTGCGTTTGCTCGGCACGGTCGGCGAACCGATCAATCCGGAAGCCTGGGAATGGTATTACCACGTGGTCGGCGACGCGCGCTGCCCGATTGTCGACACCTGGTGGCAAACCGAAACCGGCGGGATTTTGATCACGCCGCTACCCGCCTGCACCAAGTTGAAACCGGGCTCCGCGACACGCCCATTCTTCGGCGTGGTGCCCGCCATCGTCGACGACAACGGCAAGATTCTTGAAGGCGCGTGCAGCGGCAAGCTGGTGATCACACGCTCGTGGCCCGGCCAGATGCGCAGCGTATACGGCGATCACCAACGTTTCGTCGAAACTTATTTTTCGCAATATCCCGGCAATTACTTCACCGGCGACGGCGCGCGCCGCGACGCCGACGGCTATTACTGGATCACCGGCCGCGTCGACGACGTGCTCAACGTGTCCGGCCACCGCCTCGGCACCGCCGAAGTCGAAAGTGCCTTAGTTTTACATCATAGTGTTGCGGAAGCCGCCGTGGTCGGTTTCCCGCACGACATTAAAGGCCAGGGCATTTACTGCTACGTGACCTTGAAAGCCGGCATCGAACCGAGCGAAGAATTGCGCAAACAACTGGTGCAACAAGTGCGTAAAGAAATCGGCCCCATCGCCACGCCCGACATCATCCAGTGGGCACCGGGTTTGCCGAAAACCCGCAGCGGAAAAATCATGCGCCGCATCCTACGCAAAATCGCCGCGAACGAATTGGACAGCCTGGGAGACACCACCACGCTGGCGGATCCATCGGTGGTCGAGCAATTGGTAATAAATCGCACGAATAAATAATGTAATGTATTGAGTGCGCAGTTCGTCGCCCTTTCAAGATGGTTCTCACTTAGCCACTTGAGTCTTCAGCACGTCCAATCTAGCCGTGTTTTGCCGCACTTCGCTCGCGTATTCATCTTTGCATATCACATAAACAACCCGTGTTTTTAGCTAGCTGCCTGAAATAAGAACAGTTTTTGAATTACTTTAAAGTTCTGTGATTCCGTGGCCGAGAAAATAATGACGGCTTGCGCAATTTCGCGGTAAATCGCGCACCCGCCTCACTCGACAACTGCTCGTGGCACTGAGCACCTGATCCGCCGCAATTCACAGAGAGAGTAAGCATATGGGCCTCTTCACCCACGACGATAAATCCGCAGGCGGCTCTTCACACATCACCATCATCAGCGAACACTTATCCGTGACCGGAGAAATTACCGGACCGGACAACGTTTATATCAATGGAACATTCAGGGGCCGGATCGTGACACAAGGCGAAGTCTCCATCGGACCGAAAGGAAATGTTGAAGGCGAGATTTTGACAAAATCGCTACTCGTCAGCGGGCATTTTGAAGGGAACATAGAATGCGAGGCGATTACGATTTTCCCTACTGGACAGGTAACCGGCAGTTTGTTTAGCACCACACTAAAGATGCATCCCGGTGGATATTATTTTGGCGAAAGCTCGTTCCGCATAGCACCACCAGTGCAGGAAACTACTGCTGATGAAAGTAAAACCCACCAATTATCCGTAGTGTCTGCACTACCACTACCGAAGGAAGCCAGTAACGCGCCTGTCAGCGCACCCGCCCAGAAATCCAATGTTTCGAAAAATGAAGCTCCACCACGTGACAAATTCAACACGGTGGCAAGAGTCAAGCCGGTGCCGGGAAAGACGGAAAATAAACCTCGCCCACCAGAAGCAAGTGCTGCCGCACCAAGCAGCGTGCCGGTTCCGAATGATCCATCGGAGCAGCCCCGTTGGCACAGCTCGTGGAGCCGCAGATGAGGAGGTTGTTACCGAATTTGAGTCAAAACATGCCCCTGCCGCAAATACCAGAAATCCGCGTACTAAAGGAAAATCTAAGCGTGGCCGTTATTAACCTCAGACACTCGGCATTACGCCGTACATCGTGAGATCTAGGTGGTGCTACAGACACACCATAGGGCACTAACGATCAACATGCAGCAGGCTGCTTAGAAGAGGAACTACCGTGGAACAGTGCATAGGCTTGGATATGGGTTACGGGTTCATCAAGGTGGACAACGGTCGGGATGGCTACACGTTCCCGAGTGTCGTTGGCGAAAGCACGACCGAGCCGCCGATGTCACTGGGCTTCCGCAAAGTGCCGATTACCGAAGACTTACGGGTCACCATCAACGGCAAAAATTACTTTCTAGGCGATCTGGCAATTCGTCACTCAGTGATTGCGCATCGCGGCCTGTCGGTGACGCGCACCGAAGGCGACGATCTAAAAGTCTTGTTTCTCAGCACGCTGAGTTTGTACTGCCACGAATCGTTGAACCGCTTCTTCGTCGTCACTGGCCTGCCTCCCGGCCGCATGCACATGGCGAAAGACATGATTAAACACTTGCAAGGGGAGCATGAAATCGTTCGTCAAACCGGCGGCAAGCGCGAAACCTTCACCATCCGGCTCGACGGGATCGAAGTTGTTCCGCAACCGATCGGCACCTACTGGTCTACCGTTCTGGATAATCGCGGTCAGTTGCGCCCCGAACATCCGATGCTCAAAGGCCGCGTCGGCATTATCGACATCGGTTTCCGTACCAGCGACTTCGCCACTATCATTGATGGCGATTACTCGCCGGCCTTCAGTCGCACGGTGCCCATCGGTATGTCGAATGGCTACGACGCAATCTCCGCTGCATTATCGGTTCAGCATGGACTGGAACGCGAAACCTATACGCTGGACGAGTCCGTGATTGCGGGCCACGTCAACGTGTCCGGCAAACAAGTGGATATCACCGGCGTGCGCGACGAAATTTTTAAAGACCTGGCAACCAAACTGTTAGTAGAAGCACGTTCGCTGTGGCAGATGGAAGAATACGACCACATGCTGATCACCGGCGGCGGCGGGCAGATCATGGAACGCTATTTACGCCCCGTTATTCCGCAACTGGTTTTGGTGAGCGATCCGGTCACCGCGAATGCGCGTGGCTACTACGCCTGGGGTTCGCACAACATTCTCAAGCGCCAAGTGAGCCGTGCCGCTGCCGATAACCGCCCGCAAGATCGGGTCGCCAGCAAGTAACAA
>JACQEQ010000081.1 GCA_016200445.1 Gammaproteobacteria bacterium
AAGCGACACCCAGGAGGACAAACATCAACCGTTTATTGCGCGCTTTCATCGCCATCAACCCTCATTTGGTTCAGTACTTACCGTGCGCGCCAAGTGTGCGCGTGTTGCGCGATGGCGGCGCATGACCATAATCACTTCAACAATCATTAACACCGCCGTCACCGCGTACGAACCCCACACATAAAAAGCGTAACCGCCCATCGCAAAAAAATCCGACCAGCTCTCCCAGATCATTTGCGCGACTCCAGCACCAACTCGGCAACCCACGCGGTGCTACGTTCGCGCTCTAAAATTTCGCTGCGCACGCGGGCCAATACTACGGCTATCGTGTACATCCAAAATGCCACCGCCATCACTAACATGGCCCACAGCATTGTTGCAGCCATCTTAGCGTCTGTTTGCGCACCTAACTGCACCGTCGGCCCCTGGTGCAGCGTGTTCCACCAGAGCACCGAGAAATAAATTATTGGGATATTGATCACGCCGACAATCGCCAGCAACGCACTGGCACGCGCGGCACGGCGCGGGTCGTCAATCGCCGAGCGCAACGCGATATAGCCGATGTATAAAAACAGCAAGATCAGCTCGGACGTTAAACGCGCGTCCCAAATCCAATAGGTGCCCCACGTCGGCTTGCCCCACAATGCACCGGTCCACAGCGCGATAAAAGAGAACAAAGCTCCGGTAGGCGCCAACGCACCCGCCATCATATCTGACAACTTTGTGTTCCAAATCATTCCCACCGCCGACCAACCTGCCATGACCACGTAGATAAACATGGACATCCAGGCAGCCGCGACATGCACAAAAATAATGCGGTAACTCTCACCTTGTTTGTAATCGGTGGGGGCGACAAAAAAGCCTAAATACAGCCCGATCGCGGTTAACACAATGGCCAATGCGGAGAACCACGGCAGTAATTTACCGGCCAGCGGATAAAAGGCTTTAGGCGATGAAAAGCTCAACAAAAAATTCACTATCCCTTACTCCACACTGATCCGTAACGCGGCACTCGCAGCAAGCGGCGCCAAAAACATCGACACCGCCAGAAATGCCCCGAGCAGATATAAGTACGCATCGAACTCCACACTCACCGTCTGCGCTTCCACCGCACCCGCGCCGAAAATCAGCACCGGAATATACAGCGGTAACACCAGCAGCGACACCAGCACCACGCCACCACGCACACCCAAGGTTAACGCCGCACCGACTGCACCGAGCAAACTGAGCACCGGCGTACCAAGCAATAATGTCAACATCAGCAGCCCGATGGCGGATACATCCATCCCCAGCTGCATACCCAACAGCGGCGACAACAACACCAACGGCACTCCCGTGAGCAGCCAGTGGGTTAATACTTTACCCAGCACCAACAGCGACAACGGGTGCGGCGCAAGCAACAACTGTTCTAGCGTGCCATCCTGATAATCCGCTGAAAACAAGCGGCCCAACGCCAGCATCGAGGCCAATAAGGCCGCCACCCATATTACGCCCGGCGCGATGACTCACAGCATTTCCGGGTCCGGACCGACCCCCAGCGGAAACAAGGTGACGGCGATTATAAAGAAAAATAACGTCGTGAACACATCGGCGCGCCGCCGCATGGCCAGCGTGATATCCCGCGCTACCACCGTCCGCAACGCACCGAACAAACTTAACTGGCCCATGCGTCGAGATTGATATGACAATGCGCGCCGGCAGAAATTTCAACGTCTTGATGAGTTGTGAACATCACCATGCCGCCCGCACCCAAGTGTTTGGTAATTACGGTTTGCAATAAGTTCACTGCGCGCACGTCCAATGCGGTGAAAGGTTCGTCCAGAATCCACAACGTAGTACCGCCCAGCAGCAGACGCGCAAGCGCCACACGGCGTTTTTGCCCTTGCGACAGCACTTTGCTCGGCAAATCGGCGCGGCCTTTTAAACCCATTTGGTGTAATGCATCGCGAATGCGGGATTCGTCGACGCCCAACCCGGCGAAGCGCGCATAAATGGTGAGATTTTCCACGGCAGTGAGCTCGTCCTTGATGCCATTAAGATGGCCGATGTAAGTCAACTCACGATTGAATTCATCGCGCAGCTCGCGAATATTTTCGCCGCGCCACGTTACCATTCCGGCCGCAGGCTCAAACAAGCCGCACACAATCCGCATCAAGCTGGTCTTGCCGCTGCCGTTAGAGCCTTTCACGTGCATCAGCTGCCCGGCGCCTAATTCAAAATTCATGGCTGAAAACAGCGACGTATCGCCGCGCCGACACTCAAGATCGCGGACTTGCAGCATGACGGGAGATGAACCTCAGCGGACTTACGGCGTTACACGCAGCAACGGGTTGTATGGGCGGATTAATAAGGCGGGCCAGTCTAGCACAGGGTGATTTCGGCGAGCTACTTCGCGACACAGGGTGAACAGACGGGATTATTTTTTCTGCGCGGCGACGACGCGGTGCCTTGCCCCAGACCGACTTCGAAACATAACCAGCCGCCGGATTTCAACAACTGTGGCGCCTCTTCAATCAAACGCACAAACAAGGACACGCCGTACGGTCCTGCATCGAATGCCAATGCTGGTTCGTGTTGCGAGATTTCATTAGGCATGGCCGGGACTTTGCTGCTGGAAATAAATGGTGGAGCACCGCTTACGATATCGACACGATTTTGGAATTGAACACTTGAATACGGCGCGAGCAGATCGCCGCTCATGAATTCAACATGCTCAATCACATCCAAATATTCCGCATTCTGTCGAGCCAAGTCGATGGCGTCGGCGGACAAGTCGCTGCCATGATATTTCGGACCGGGAGCAAGCTTGGCAAGCACCAATGGGATATTGCCTGAGCCGGTAAACACGTCCACAACGACGCAGTCTCGACCCGGCACGTAGCGTTCGTTAATTAATTTCAATACCACTTTTGCCAGAGTTTCCGTGTCTTTACGCGGAATCACCGCCTGCGGCGACGCAATCAACTCGACGCCCATGAACTGTTGGCGGCCGGTTAAATAGGCGAGTGGTTTATTGCTCAAGCGCGCCGCGACCAAGGCGCGCAACTTGTGTTCGGCATGGTGATCGAGAGCTACTAATTTGCGTGTTAGTGCCGAAGCTGCCGATATCGCTTGCCCCGCTGCCATATGCCACAGCGCATACAGGCAGCTTAGTGGCGTTTCTTCAGGCTTATCGGGGAGTGGCTTTAATGAAGTAGCGAGCGTTGTATACAACTCAATGTACAGCGCGGAATTAATCATAATTGCTGTATCGTCGGCCACGTAGGGTTCTTGAATGATTTCCCCGTATAATGCGGCCCAGGTTTCCCAGCGCGATGACACATACAATGGACACCAGCAACGCCTTAAACATTGCCAAGGTTTTGACCGAGGCTCTGCCCTATATTCAACGCTTCGCCGGAAAAACCTTGGTCATCAAATACGGCGGCAACGCAATGATCGACGAGGCCTTGAAACAAAGCTTCGCGCGCGACGTGGTGCTAATGAAACTGGTCGGCATGAATCCCGTAGTTGTGCATGGCGGCGGCCCGCAAATTGGCAAACTGCTGGAACGCATGGGCAAAAAAAGCGAATTCGTGCAGGGCATGCGCGTCACCGACCAAGAAACCATGGATGTGGTGGAGATGGTGCTCGGCGGCCTGGTCAACAAGGAAATTGTCAACCTCATCAACCAGCAGGGCGGCAAGGCAGTCGGCCTGACCGGCAAGGACGGCGGCCTGATTCGCGCACACAAAATGCTGCTTACTAAATTATCCGCCGACGAAAAGCTGCCGCCTGAAATTATCGATATCGGGCACGTCGGCGAAGTGCACAAGATCGATCCGAAAATTGTCGAGCTGCTCGACAGCGGCGATTTCATTCCGGTGATTGCACCGATCGGCGTCGGCGAAGATGGCCAGACTTACAACATCAACGCCGACGTCGTCGCGAGCAAACTCGCCAACACCCTGCAAGCCGAAAAACTGATGCTGCTCACGAACACCAGCGGCGTACTCGACAAACAAGGCCAGTTGCTGCGCAAGCTGTCGGCCAAAGACGCACGCACACTGATCGCCGACGGCACCATCAGCGGCGGCATGCTACCCAAAGTAAATTACGCACTCGATGCGGTGGCAAGCGGCGTGCGCGCCTGCCACATCGTTGACGGCCGCGTGCCGCATGCAGTGATGCTGGAGATTTTTACCGATCAGGGTGTGGGAACGTTGATCGGTGGGTGATGTAACACCGCGAATCCCATGCCGTTGCCGATCCATACGCAGATAGAACTATCGCCACCGCCAAAACCGGCAAGATGAGCTAAAGTAGTCGTGGGATTTACATATCTGAACTGGGAAAACAGCTTTGGTGTCCCATTAACGAAACGGCCTCCTATTTGAACAGGTATATTTAGCGTATGGCGACGTTACGAATACGAGTGGAGTTGAACAAGGGCCGAATCGGAATGCCACTTGCTAAGCTCGCGGCTATTTGTACGGAAACGGTTAAGTTTTTGAACATGCTTTCCGACGATCTACAGCTTACCGACGGCGAACCGGTATGGCTTGCCGAGAATTTCGAAAACAACTCCGTGGATTACGATTGCCGCTTGGCGAACGACGTTGGCGAGGCGCGCGCGGAAATTGGACGCCGTGCTCTTCGGTTGATTATGGGCGAGGCGTTGGACGACCCGGAACTTACATTTAAAATTCGTCCGGAAACGCGTCGCCAGTATTTTCACATCGCGGCACCTATCGACCCGGATGAGAAAGTTCGCTTTGGTGTGTATCGCGATGGCGGAGCTATACCAGACTTATGGTACGAGCTTGCGCACCATGAAGACGCGCTTGTTTCCGGAGGCGTAATTGATCGCGGCGCCTACGGCGAAATCCAGGGCATTGTGCACGCCTTCTTCAAGGAAGGTAAACGCCCGCATCTTCGCGTCCGAGAGCTTGCGACCCAGCAATTCGTAAAGTGTTTCTTCCGCACGGACATGTATAACGCTGCCGTCGAATTGCTAAATGATCGGACGGCGGTTGTGTTTGTGGAAGGACGCATCCGCGAAGACGCAAACACTGGAGAAACTCGGGAGATCGACGTGGAGGATTTTCGCCTTGCCCCCGATTTTTCCAAAGACAATTTCGAGAAATTCCTGGGCACTATTCCAGACTACACTGGCGCCATAACGACCGAGGAGTTTGTGGAGCAACTTCGTGAATAACGCCAAGCCGCGCATTTATCTCGACGCCGCGCCGATCATCGATCTTGTAAAAGTCAAAGTCGGAGTTGGTCTCGATAGTGAGCGAGAGAAGAGCGCATGGCATGTGCAGCAAATGATTCGGGCCGCGCAAGCGGAGCACATCAATCTGTACACATCCGGACTGAGTATTGCCGAATGTACTCACGTCGAAGACCAAAACAAGCTGGACCAAGCGAAGCCGTTTTTTATGGGACTACTCGCATCCGGGAAAGGCGGCATCGTTCTGGTTCAGCCTACACTCAACATTCTTGAGCGCGCACGCGATTTACGCTGGATTCACGGGGTCAGTCTCAAGGGGGTCGATGCAATCCACGTAGCCTCCGCGCTATATTTCAAGTGCGACGAACTGATCACGCTTGACGGACGTATTGCCAAGAACGGCCCCATCCTTGAGAGGTTCGGAATTCGGGTATGCCACGGTTTGCACACTCAGTCATTGCCTTCGCAATACCGGCAAGCTCAGCTCTTTGAAAACCCCGGAGAACAAAACTCGCCAACGAAAAATTGAGCGAGCGGGAAGGCAATGGAGCGGCAATCTGGTTGTCGCCTTGGTGCTTGCGTAGGTGTCGGCGAATCGCGGCGCTCCGACGCGATTCATTCCGCTTCCAAGCACCGCTGACGAAGAGAATTAACCAATATGCTCGCGGCATCGAGAAGGTCGTCAAGCGCTGGCATATTTGGATATGCGGAAAGCGCCTCGCCGACCGCCGGGTATTCGAAAACTTTGCCCTCGTAGTAAATCGACGCTTGACGAATCACTATGCGGTACTCGTCAGTGAGACTTACAAGATTCCCCAAGCCCTTCTCGTCCGCCGCCTGAAGAATTTTGTCCAGTTTATGTCCGTAGGAGGCATCGCTTAAATCCAACATCGTCGCGCCATGCAGAGACAGGAATGCTTTTAACGCCAATTCAATTGAATGGCACACGAGAAATGGACGCACCGGTTCAAAAGAGACGGCTGCAGGAGGTAGCTCGCGAGCAGCGTCCAGAAATGCGCTTGCGTAATGGTGTAACGCAAGTGGGCCCATACGAGCGGTAAGACCACCGATCGAGATATGTTCAATCGGTGCGTGCTGCTTCGCCAGCGAGATTCGAGTTTTATTTTTCTTGCTCGTAGTCATTGAGATCGCCTTGGTTTACGCGCCCGCTTCGGTTTGACTGGCTCCGGCAGCAGCGTGGTGTATTTGCGGTACAGGTCGAACAGGAAGGCGACGCGCTCGGCGTCGTTCTTGAAAGTTTTCTTGCCGTAGGCGGCGTCCACTGCCGCGCGGCGGCTTCGATTTTTTCGCGCTGCGTGTCGCTGGGCTGATCGGGCCAGGGGAAGTTGTTGTAGGCGATGCTGGCGGAATAGCGGAAATCGCTTTTCAGTCGGCCCGCGACGTAACGTAGCCAAGCGTTGTGCATGGTGGAGGACAGCACGCCGAAGTGATAAGGCGTGGCGTCAGGAAACATGAAAACCAGATCGCTACAAAAAGTAGTTGGGTCAAAAAAGCCGATCGGCACAATGTGGCGGCGCTCGGATGACACCTTTGGAATCAGCAGATATGGCCGTTGTGGAATCAGCTCCGTTCCAAAATGCGTTGGGATTTCCGCTGCCGACAAGGTTTGCTTGCGCTTACTAGCTAGCCGGAACTTGCGCACGGCATCGACGCGCTTGAGTGCCTCTGGCATCTGGCGTAACTCATTTGGAGGGCAATCACCCAGCCACAAGCACCAACGCTCGTAACCATTCAGAAATTCGTGCGCACCAAGCCAACGATGAAAGTACTTTGCGGCTTTCAGTTCCAATTTAATAAACGCTTCCTTCTCGTCAGTCGTGAATAAATAGTTGCCGTCGTCAATAGGCTGGCTACCAATGCCAATCTCCGGCACGTTACAAATCGGTGTTGAGCGGCGTGTGAGCACCACATCCGGCGCATCCACCAAATATGGATTGATATTCGCGACCGCTACCGCATGGGGTTCGCCGCGAATGTCCTCGTATTCGTAAATTGTTTTCTTGTCTACGTCGAACGCGCCGAACCCGATAATGACGCAATGCACTGCCGCCATACCGCGCGCTTCGTTGGTCCACTGAAAGGTGCGGTGGGCGAAGTGGATGTGGATATTTTGCGCGAGCAGCCAGCCCCACAGCACTCCCACTTGTTCGCCTTGGGCTATGCTGTTGGTGGAAACGAAGGCGCAACAAATTTGGAACGCATGCGGTGCAGAGAGCGATGAGCCGTGTCTCGGTGCGGCAGGATTGTCGAGCTGGCGGATGTAGCGCGCGGCCGTCACATACCATGCGGCCACATAGTCCAGCAGACCGCCGCTGTCGATACCGTCGAATATGCGCTGCGCTTCCTCGCGCTGCCTGTCGCTCATGTATTTGGCGCCCACAAACGGCGGATTCCCAAGCACATAACGCGCGCGTTGCGCCGGTAACACATCGTTCCAGTCCAGCGTCAGCGCGTTCGCATGATAAATATGCGGCGTGCTGGTGAGCGGGATGCGCGCGAAGTACATGCCGAATTCTTCGGACACGCGCACATTCATCTGGTGGTCCATCAACCACAGCGCGACCTGGGCGATTTGCGCGGGGAATTCTTCGATCTCGATACCGTAAAACTGGTCGACGTCGAGTTGCAATTCCTGGTGGATATCGAGGAAACGCGAGCCGGGGCCACTGTGCACGGCGCGCAACATTTCCAGCTCCAACAGACGCAGTTCGCGGTAAGCGATGACGAGAAAGTTGCCGCAGCCGCAGGCGGGATCGAAAAAAGTCAAGGTGCGCAGTTTTTTGTGGAACTCGAACAGCTTGTTCTTGTGGTTGCGCACGCGCTGGAATTTGGCGCGCAGCTCGTCCATGAACAAGGGGCCGATGAGTTTAAGGATGTTTTCCTCGCTGGTGTAGTGCGCGCCGAGGTTGCGCCGCGCGGTGTCGTCCATGATGGATTGAAACAGCGCGCCGAAAATCGCAGGCGAGATCGCGGCCCAATCCAGCGCGCAGCAGTCGAGCAGCGCGTCGCGCATCGCGGAATCGAAATCGGCGATGAGCAGCACTTCCTCGAACAGCTTGCCGTTCACATACGGAAACGCGGCGAGTTGTTCGTCGAGATTGGGCGAGCGTTTATTCGTGGGAGTGTTGAGCACTTGAAAAAATTTGGCGAGCTGCGCGCCGAGGTCGGAGCCGTCCGGCGCGGTGCGTTCGTCGAGCCACAGGCGAAAACTTCCGGCGGGCTGGAAGATGCCGGTGTCTTCTGCGAATAGCGCGAACAACAAGCGCACCAGCAACACTTCGAGCGGGTGGCCGGTAAAGTCGCTGGCCTTGAGCTGATCGTGCAGCCGCCCCATGCGCTCGGCGG
>JACQEQ010000082.1 GCA_016200445.1 Gammaproteobacteria bacterium
CCCAGGCCGATGGAATCGTGCGTGTAAACGAAGATGGTACGAATCTTCATCAACGCCGCCATGCGGAGTGCATTGCGCGCATATTCTGAGAACATCAAGAACGTGCCGCCGTACGGAATGAAGCCGCCATGTAACGCAATGCCATTCATGATCGCCGACATGCCGAACTCGCGCACGCCGTAATAAATATAATTACCGCCTTTGGATTCCTTGCTGACGGGATTCAGCACTTTCCAGTCGGTGAAATTTGAACCGGTTAAATCCGCCGAACCGCCGAGCAGCTCAGGCACTACCGGTCCATAACCGTTCAATGCATTCTGGGAAGCCTTACGTGATGCGATTTTCTCAGCCTTGGCATCGACTGTCTTAACGTATTCGGCAGACTTCGTTGCCCAATCTTTGGGTAATTCACCCTTCATCCGGCGTTCGAATTCCGCAGCCAACTCCGGGTGGGCTTTCTTGTACGCCGCTAACTTGTCGTTCCAGCTTTTTTCAGCCTGGCCACCTTTTTCGCGCGCGCTCCAACCAGCGTAAATATTATCTGGAATCACGAAGGGCTCATGCGTCCAACCGAGGCTTTTGCGCGTAGCCGCTACTTCGTCGGCACCCAGTGCTTCGCCATGGACTTTGTGAGTTCCGGCTTTGTTTGGTGAACCCCAACCGATGACCGTCTTGCAGCAGATCATCGACGGTTTGTCAGTCACTTTGCGTGCGGCTTCAATGGCTTTTTTCACAGCCTCTGGATCGTGCCCGTCAACCTTAGGCACCACGTGCCAGCCGTAAGCCTCGAATCGTTTTGGGGTATCGTCGGTGAACCAGCCTTCGACGTGGCCGTCGATGGAAATTCCGTTGTCATCATAGAATGCAATCAACTTACCTAAACCCAGCGTCCCGGCAAGCGAACACGCCTCGTGGGAAATGCCTTCCATCAAGCATCCGTCACCCAGGAACGCATAGGTATAGTGATCGACGATTTCGTGCCCTTCCCGATTAAATTGACCGGCCAATACTTTTTCTGCGAGCGCCATGCCGACAGCATTGGTAATGCCTTGGCCCAGTGGTCCGGTCGTGGTCTCAACGCCCGGCGTATAGCCATATTCGGGGTGGCCTGGAGTTTTAGAGTGGAGCTGACGGAAATTCTTCAACTCGTTTATTGGTAAATCGTAGCCCGTCAGATGCAACAACGAGTAAATCAGCATGGAACCATGGCCGTTGGACAACACGAAACGGTCGCGATTGGCCCACTTAGGGTTGGCCGGGTTGTGCTTCATATAGTCATTCCACAGCACTTCGGCAATGTCAGCCATGCCCATCGGCGCGCCGGGATGTCCCGAGTTGGCTTTCTGTACTGCATCCATGCTCAACGCACGAATGGCGTTGGCTAATTCTCGACGAGCTGGCATGTGACTCTCCTAAAACAAAGGTTAAAAATCGAAATGATTCGGGGCCGGGATCAACGCTGTGTTCCACTGCGCGACTCGCGCGGGTTGCATTATCTACAAGGTATACATAGGCACGTCAGGGTGGCTCCCCGCGCGCGAGCGGCGATTTTCGCTCATCCATCGAAAATGAGCAACATTCGTGCAGATAGGTAAATTCTCGGGGCGAAAAAAACCGCCGGGATTTTTCCGGCGGCCGCTGGTAGGAACTTGATGCGTAGATGTAAAGGATTACTCGGATGCGACTACGCTACGTTGATTCAACGCCTGCACTGGACGTGCGTTGTTACCCACGGCGGCAACAAATGATTTCACTTGTTCAGCCGAGACGGTGGTAGGTTCTTTCATCACAAACCATTGCACACCTTCTGAACAAGGCGGCGTCGTCAATGAGCCTTTAAAGTGGTAGAACGACCGCTTTGCTGGCAGCAACTCCGCCACGTTGATCTGAGCAGTCAAGGTTGCTTCTTTGTTGATCTCCTTGGGGATGTTCGCCCATACCGGCTCTAACGTCTGGTTGGCAGTTCCGCCCTGCATGAACACGCCCACGACGGCAAGCTCGCCCTTATCGTTCTTGTGCACCAGATGCAGCTCCATATCGAAGGGCTTTTTCTTCACCGTGTTTTCACTAGGGCTGTGGAAATGGAACTGCACCAGCTTGTACACCTGCGCGCCGATCTTGATCGAGCTGTCGCCGCTGTAGTTCACCTGAACGGTATGGCCATTATTCAGTACCTTAACGGCCGAAGGTTGGTAGCTGAACTCGATTTTGGCCAAATCACCCTTGGTTGCATCACCAAGATCAACCGGCGACTGCTCCAACCCAGCGTCACATTGCTTGAATTCCGCCTTCATCTCGGCCCAATGTGCCGGCCCATGTTCACCTTCATATCCCCAATGTACTTCTTTGCCATGGCCTTCGGCACCTGCATAAACATTTAGCGCCATGCACAATGACGCCAATCCAACAACGCTTGACATATACCGCATGCAAATTCCCCTTCATGTAAGTTCTAAGGTTGTAGTTAGCCTGTCGAGACAACGGCATTTGCATGCCGCTGGCTTAAACGTCACGACACGAAAATTTTGTGCCCGTGAGCTTCCATAAATTATCGATATGCCGACATAAGGTCAATATCGAAATCAATTAGTACATCAGATTATTATGATTCGTGGGAAAGCAATTTTGTCAGGACCGCACCATGCGCTGGGCGCCGTCGTATTCACTGCATTTTCAGGGGAGTTATTGCAGGGCAGGCGTAGGATACTGTCAATACCGCGCGCGGCGTTGGCTGCCATTGTCGCGATCACGTGCCTCGTTAACACGCAAACTGCGCCCGCCAAAATCGATGCCGTTCAGTGCGCTGATCGCAGCATGTGCTGCATTGTTTTCCATCTCTACAAAACAGAACCCGCGCGGTCTGCCGGTGTCGCGGTCCATTACTAATTTTACCGTGTGCACTGTGCCGTGTTTTGAAAACAGCCCACGCACTTCATCATCGGTGGTTGTAAAGGGCAGGTTTCCGACGTAGATCATTTTTAGCATTGCTCCGGCTCCTCGCTGTATTTTGTTTTACGTTGACAATTTATCGGCGCAGCATTTATCTGCACATTTAAATGTGCAGCCGTTTATATAAATGAAATTAGCTGAATTGTTTTAGATAACCCGTCGGCACCTGGTCTGCCACACTTATCGGCCAGGTATTTAAAACATTAAACCGTTGCGGTAAAGGATGCCCCCGCAGCTGAGTTTTGGCGTAGACTGAAACCATCTGACCGCTACTTTTGTGGAGGTAACGACCATGGCAACGACCTTACGTCCCACCACCGTAGAAACCATTCATTGCGATGTTTGTATGAAAGAAATTCCAGTGTCTGAAGCAAAAAATGCCGAGGTGCAGGATTATGTGATGCATTTTTGCGGCTTGGAATGTTATGACCTCTGGAGCCATCAAACAGCACCAGAAAAACCGCAGGAAAAATTAGCAAAGTAGCCGGAGCTAGCAAGCAGTGGTGAAAAAAACAATGGCCTTGAAGTCGAGGGCCATTGTTTTTAATGGCTGGTGCGCCCGACAGGATTCGAACCTGTGGCCCCCGCCTTCGGAGGGCGGTACTCTATCCAGCTGAGCTACGGGCGCATGCGTTTAAACGTTACTGCTTCGACCCATCCCTGGTGCTACTACCCAGCTCATCATCCATGACTCGCGTTCGCGGCTCCTAAGCCCGCCGCTGAGCTACGGGCACAGAACGACAGGATAACGCCTGCATCAATAAGCGTCTATTGGCTGCTGCCGATGCGTTGCATCTGCGCTTCGATCCATTGCTCGGCCAGGGCGTTAATTTCAGCCGCTTTGCGGCCAGTAGTTGCGATAGCCGGCCCGATCACTACCCGGATAGTGCCGGGTTTTTTCATAAAACCGTGTCGCGGCCAATATTCCCCGGCATTGTGCGCAACCGGCACCACTGAACACGCGCTTTTCTCGGCCAGTAACGCACCGCCTTTGTGATAGGTGCCACGCTCCCCCGGCGCTACTCGCGTGCCCTCTGGAAAAATCACCACCCAACGTCCAGCACGCAGGCGCGCCGTACCTTGCACAACCAGTTGGCGAATAGCCTTAGAGCCTTGGGCACGATTAATTGCAATTGGCTCCAATAACGCCAGGCCCCAGCCGAAAAATGGAATCCATAACAGCTCGCGTTTCATCAGCCACACCTGCGGTGGAAAAATAAGCTGTAGCGCTAAGGTTTCCCATGCGGATTGGTGTTTGCAAAAGATAATCGCCGTGCTGCCGGGAATATTGTCACGACCCTCAACTTCAAAACGAAGATTGCATGTGATCGCCAACCACCACAACGTGACGCGCGCCCACTGCGAGATGAAGGCGTAGCGCACGCGAAACGGAAACGGTGTAAACAACAGACCGGCAAGGGCAAACACCACGGCAAATAACATCATTCCTGCATTAAATAAAACTGCGCGGAGAGCCTGCATCAACTAATTTCCCAAGGCATCTACGGCCTGCGCTAGGTCGTCATAGACAGCCACATCGCGCAATTCGGTAACGTGTTTATCCAAGGTGCGCTGCCCTTTGCCGGTTTTTACCAAAATCGGCATGGCGCCTACTTCACGGGAGGCTTCAATATCGCGCAGCGAGTCGCCGATGCTGGGCACGCAATCGAGATCCACCTGAAAGCGAGTAGCGATCTCACGCAACAATCCCGCTTTCGGCTTACGGCACTCGCAGCCGTCTTCGGGCCCGTGCGGGCAGAAAAATATGCCGTCAAGACCTGCGCCAAAGCGCGCCAGTTCGCGCTGCAATTTTTCGTGGATAGTATTGAGCGTGCCGATATCGAACAGACGCCGCGCGACGCCTGATTGATTGGTCGCAACGACGACCGTGAAGCCCGCTTGCTTCAAGCGCGCGATCGCCGCCAACGAACCGGCGATAGGAATGAACTCGTCCGGCGACTTGATGTAGTCGTCGGAATCTTCGTTAATTACACCGTCGCGGTCGAGAATGATGAGTTTCATGTCTGCAACCGCGAAACATCCGCCACGCGCAAAAATAGCGCGCGCAGCTGGCTCAATAGCACGAGTCGATTATTACGCAATGCCGGATCATCGGCCATGACCATGACTTTATCAAAAAAAGTGTCAACACTTGCACGCAACGTGGCAAGTTTTTGCAATGCTCCCGTATAATCGCGCGCATTGAACAGGGGTAGAACTTGCTCGCTCAGCGCTGCAAGCGTGTCGGCGAGGGTGCGCTCGGCGTCATCTTTGAGTAACGCCCGGTTCACGCTACCGGAAATGTCGCCACCCGCTTGTTTCAAAATATTGCTGATACGTTTGTTCGCAGCGCTCAGACTGGCCGCCTCGGGCAATTTGCGGAACGCGGTTACTGCACGCAAACGCCGGTCGAAGTCGTAAGGTTGTGCGGGACGTTGCGCGAGCACGGCTTCGAATTCATCGGGGTGTACACCGGCGTCGGCGTAGTAAGCCCGCAAGCGCTCGATCATGAAGTCATAGACGGGCGCAGCAATGTTTTTTACGCTGAGTTTGTCACCGCAATTGGCTTGCGCCGATTCCAGTAGATTTACCAAATCCAGATCTAACCGCTGTTCGATGATGATACGTAGCGCACCGAGCGCGGCACGACGCAGTGCAAATGGATCTTTGTCGCCGGTCGGTGCTTGGCCGATGCCGAAGATGCCGACTAAAGTGTCAAGCTTGTCGGCCAGCGCCACGGCTTGACCAACTTTAGAAATTGGCAGCGCATCGCCGGCGAAGCGCGGCATGTATTGCTCGTCGAGCGCCTGCGCTACATCGGCGGCTTCGCCGTCATGCTGCGCGTAGTAGCGGCCCATGATGCCTTGCAGTTCGGGGAATTCGCCGACCATGTGTGTGAGTAAATCGCATTTAGACAACAACGCGGCGCGCTCGCACTGAACGGCATTCGCGCCTAACGCGGCGCCGATGTGACCGGCAAGCTTGGCCACGCGCTCGACCTTGTCGTGCACGCTGCCCAGCTTGTTTTGGAACACGACGGACTTCAGTCCGGTGAGATGATCGGCAAGTTTTTTCTTGCGATCTTGATCCCAGAAAAACGCCGCATCGGTGAGGCGCGGGCGCACCACGCGCTCGTTGCCGGCACGCACAGCGTTGACGTCGCGGCTTTCGATGTTGGCGATGGTGATGAAGTGCGGCAGCAGTTTTCCGTGCGCGTCCACCACGTGAAAATATTTCTGGTTCGCTTTCATGGTCGAAATCAGCGCTTCCGAGGGCACACTCAAAAAGCGCGCCTCGAAATTGCCGGTGACGGCCGACGGCCACTCTACCATGCCGGTGACTTCGTCGAGCAACGCCTCGTCGATTACCGCCGTGCCTTTGAGTTGCGCGGCGGCTTCCAGCACTTGGCCGCGCACCGCTTCGCGGCGTTTGGCGAAATCGGCAACCACGTGGCCTTCGGTTTCGAGCAGCGGCGCATACGCGGCGGGTTCGCCGAGATACAACTTGGCGGGATGCAGAAACCGGTGGCCGCGCGTTTCGCGCCCGGCGCGCACGCCGAGAATTTCGGCATCGATCACCGCATCGCCGAACAGCAACACCACCCAATGCACCGGGCGCACGAACTGCGCCGACAAATTCCCCCAGCGCATGCGCTTGGGGATCGGCAACGCGTCGAGCGCGGATTGTACGATGCCCGGAATCAAAGCTACCGTGGCTTGACCTTTTTCCATTTTATGGAATACCAGCCAGGCACCGTCGGAAGTTTCGAGCTTTTCGAGATCCTCGACTTTTACGCCGTTGGATTTCGCGAAGCCCAACGCCGCCGGCGACGCACAGCCGTCGTCCTTGAATGCAGAAGCGAGCGCGGGACCGCGTCGCACTGCTTCTTTATCGGCCTGCGCCACGATCAAACTCGACACCAGCACCGCCAAGCGACGCGGGCTTGCATAGGCTTGTACCGCCGCATGTTGCAAACCGGCTTTACTCAAACCCTCGACGATCCCTTGGGTAAACGCAGCAGACAGTTTTTTCAACGCCTTGGGCGGTAGTTCTTCGGTGCCGATTTCCACCAGCAAGTCGCGCATAGTCATGACTTGGCTCCTTGCAGCATCGGAAAACCGAGCGCTTCGCGGCGCGCGTAATAGGCTTCAGCGACTGCCTTGGCCAACCCGCGCACCCGGCCGATGAAACGTGCGCGTTCGGTTACCGAAATCGCGCGGCGTGCATCCAGCAAGTTGAAGGTGTGCGAGGCTTTCAACACCATCTCATAGGCAGGCAGCGGCAGGCCGGCAGCGATCAGGCGTTGGCTTTCAGCTTCGCAAGTGTCGAACCACGTGAACAGCGCCTCGACATTGGCCTGCTCGAAGTTGTACGTCGACATCTCGACTTCGTTGTGATGAAACACGTCGCCGTAAGTCACTTTGCCGAACGGGCCGTTGGCCCAGGTGAGATCGAACACGCTGGCCACGCCTTGGATATACATCGCCAGGCGCTCCAGACCGTAAGTGATTTCGCCGGTGACCGGCTTACAGTCAAGACCGCCCACTTGTTGGAAATACGTGAATTGCGACACTTCCATTCCGTTCAACCATACTTCCCAACC
>JACQEQ010000102.1 GCA_016200445.1 Gammaproteobacteria bacterium
ACCACTGCGGAGCAGTTGACGGATACCCAACGACTACGCGCCATCCTCGCCCGTGCGTTCGAGAAATTTATGCTCGCAACAGCGGGGCCGCCGGTCCTGTTGGCAAACGAGACTGCGGGTTAACTGCCGTTTTTAGGATCAAGAGTTTCGTCGACGAATTTAGAAAGAGCGCATATAGAGGATCGCCCGTTACAGCATCCAACGTATATTTTGTGGTACTGCTGTTGAGTTCGAAACCGACCGATACTGGCGAACAACTGCTCGCTTCATCTGCTTCAGCCATCGCCGCGTTTCCAGCGGCAAGCAAAAGACCCACTGTAAATATTTTGTTAAAAATTAAGCGTTTCATGTACAACCCCCGAACTGAATTGCGCAACAAAGATCGCGGAGTATGCGGTAGCCACGATAACGTGGTCTAGTGAAGTAGGCTGGGTTGAGGAACGAAACCCAGCGAAACCATTGCTGCCGAAAAATGCTGGGTTTATCAACCCATATATGGTCTCCTCCCGTATTGCAAGGGGCCGTGTGTTGAATGATGTGAAACAGGTTGCTGCCATATATCCGGCCTCACTGTGGGAGAGGATGAATCTCCCGGGCCACGATGTCGTTCGCGCGTATCGTCCTCATCAGCCTATCGGTTTCGTGAACCGTTGGGTTTTGCAGGTTTTCAATACGCCGGTCTGACCTGTGTTGTCATCACGCGCACACTGCCTTCGCAATCCTGGGTGGGTAAAACTCCTCTTTCGCTAAACGCGTTACGGTTGCTGCCTGATCACGACACCGGTGCCGCTTGATACGTGGTGCCGTTGCGCAGGATCGCCCAGCCGATGCGCGCCATCTTATTCGCGTACGCGACCGTCGCCTTGTTCATGCCGCGTTGTTCGCGCAGACGGTTGATCCAGCGACTCAAGGGATCGTCCTTCTTCTGCGCCGCGTTCACCACCGCACGCGCGCCGTGAATCAATAAACTCCGTAGATAGCGGTCGCCGCGTTTGCTGATGCCCATCAATACATTCTTGCCGCCGCTGCTGTGTTGACGGGGCACCAGGCCCACGGACGCCGAGGCTTCACGTCCACGCCGGTACTGTGCCCCATCGCCGATGACGCTAGCGAATACGCTCGCCACAATCGGGCCATAGCCCGGCGCCGTTTGCAGCCGCTGCACGCGGTCGTCTTGTTTGGACAGCGCTGTCAATTCCGCCGTGAGCGCATCAATGTGCGCATCCAGTTCCAGCAGATGCTGCCGCTCCTGATTCAATAAGCGGCGGAACACGCCGGTCAACCCGTTGCGGGCGTCCTCTAGCACCTCAGGCAATGTCCGGCGCAGCGCACTCAGGCCCTTCACCATCACCAGGCCGTATTCGCCCAGCAAGCCGCGCACTCGGTTTGCCGCTGCGGTTCGCGTGTTGATTGCGCCTTCGCGTAGCCGGATCAGCGATTGCACGTCCTGTTGCTCCACGCTCTTCACGGCCACGAACCGCATCGACGGTACGCGCACCGCTTCGGCAATCGCGCGCGCATCGTTGGTGTCGTTCTTCTGGCCACGCACGTAGGCCTTCACGTATTGCGGTGGGATCAGTTTGGCTTCGTGACCCAACTTCCGAAACTCCCGTGCAAAGTAGTGGCTGCTGGCGCAGGCTTCCATGCCGATCACACACGCCGGTAAGTTCGCAAAGTATTTCAACACCTGACTCCGAGACAAACACTTTTTCATTTTCTCGTGCCCATGTGCATCCAGCCCCACGATGTGAAATACGTTCTTTGCCAAGTCCAAACCTACCGTCGTAATATTCATACCGGTCTCCTCCTCTTCAGTTTGATGGGGTGTAAACACCTTCCATCTCGGCGCAGCTGACGCCAGTTTTAGAAGCGGGAGGAGACCATCACATCAGCCTACGGTTTCATGCCACGCGTCTGTGGTCCGTGGTAAAAGAGAACCGGCAAAATTTTCCTGAGTTGAATCCTCCCGTGGCCGTACACATTTCGTTGTTACATCAACTGTTATCAACCTGCATGCTGAAAGATCGCTATCGCATGCAGCGGCGCTTGCGCGAGCTTACGCAACGTGCGCAGCGCGAGCGCGATGTGAGTGCCGAGTTGGCGCAGCTTGAAACGCAGTTGCGCAACTCAGCCGCCGAACGCGAACGGCGCGCAGCGCATGTGCCCAAGCCGGAATTCGCCGATGATCTGCCGATCAATCAGCGGCGCGCGGAAATCGCGGCGGCGATTGCGCAGCATCAGGTGGTGGTGATTTGCGGCGAGACCGGCTCGGGCAAGACCACGCAGTTGCCGAAGATTTGTCTTGACCTGGGACGTGGTGTGGGCGGGTTGATCGGGCACACGCAGCCACGGCGGATTGCGGCGCGCACGGTGGCGACGCGCATTGCGCAGGAGTTGAAGAGCGAGGCGGGGCGTGCAGTCGGCTTCAAGGTGCGCTTCACCGATCACACCGGGCCGGACAGTTATATCAAAGTCATGACCGACGGCATTCTGCTGGCGGAGATGCAGGCCGACCGGTTTCTAAATCAGTACGACACGCTGATCATCGACGAGGCGCACGAGCGCAGTCTCAATATTGACTTTTTACTGGGCTATTTGCGCAATGTGCTGCCCAAGCGTCCCGACCTCAAGTTGATCGTGACGTCGGCGACCATCGATCCGCAGCGCTTCGCGCGCCACTTCAACAACGCGCCGGTGATCGAAGTGTCGGGCCGCATGTATCCAGTCGAGACCCGTTACCGTCCGCGCGCGGAAGCCAGCGAAGACGGCGAGGGCGAGGACGAAGTGCAGGCCATCGTCGGCGCCGTCGACGAAGCGGTGCGCGAAGGCGGCGGCGATATTCTGGTGTTCTTCAGCGGCGAGCGCGAGATTCGTGAAACCGCCGAAGCCTTGCGCAAACATCACCCGCCGCACACCGAAATCTTGCCGTTGTATTCGCGCTTGAGCGTGGCCGAACAACTGCGTGTGTTTGCGCCGCACACCGGGCGGCGCATTGTGCTTGCGACGAATGTTGCGGAAACCTCATTGACGGTGCCGGGTATACGCTACGTAGTCGACACCGGCGTGGCGCGCATCAGCCGCTATAGCCATCGCACCAAAATTCAACGTCTACCGGTGGAGCCGATTTCACAAGCCAGCGCCGACCAGCGCAAGGGCCGCTGCGGGCGCGTGGGGCCGGGTATTTGCATTCGGTTGTATGGAGAGGACGACTACAACAATCGCCCGCGCTTCACCGACCCGGAAATCCTGCGCACCAATCTGGCCAATGTGATTTTACAGATGAAAGCGCTGCGGCTGGGCGATGTGGAGTCGTTTCCGTTTATCGATCCACCGGATGCACGTTTGGTGCGCGATGGTATCAGGCTGCTGGAAGAGCTGCATGCGCTGGAAGTGGGCAGCGAAAAGGAGTCTTCCGACATGCGTGAACCCGCTGTATCGGACCTTGATGTAGTGTCAGAACCTAAGGGGTCGAACGAAAGATTCCTTCCCCCTGGAAGGGGGAAGGGCAGGA
>JACQEQ010000103.1 GCA_016200445.1 Gammaproteobacteria bacterium
CAACAACGGCTTCAGCTCCCCGCCTCCGTGTGGTCGGACTAACTTCGACATATTTCCTACCCCTTTGCTGCCTCTGGATTAATGCCCTGGCGCACCTCTGTATGTAATTTTACGCTGCGCAGAGCATTGCATAAGTTAGCGACTTCCTAATCAAAAGCAACTGCTAACTTACTTGCGCCAACATAAAGCATCTTTATTTACGTGCTGTAGTGGATCGCCAAACGTTAAGTTGAAGCGAACGACTTACCCGCTATAGTATTTCCATAGAGATTGATCAACACTGCACCGTAAGTGATCGCCGTCCTTGAGGAATTCTATACTATGAAAATATCTGTTTTGCAGAACACCATTTTGGCACTCTTGATTGTATTGACCTGCTCATTATTCACTAGCTTACGCACAGCAGTTGCAGCTGACGTACAACCAAAATGGGCGCAAGACTTTGCAAAGGCCTGTGATCGGAATTCATTACAAGAATGCCTTAACTTAGCCGTGGCGTATTCCCGCGGTGAGCACAATGGAAAAAAAATCAACAAAGACCCAGCTCTTGCTAAGAGCTATACCGACCGCAGCATGGAGCTTGGCACGGTCGGCTGTAAGCAGGGCAACCTGAAAGCATGTTATACGCTTGCACTGCTGTACTTCGAGGGCGCCTTGATTGAAACCGATTTTTCAAAATCAATCGAATATGGCAACAAGGCCTGCGCCGGCGGTCTTAAAGAAGCTTGCGAATGGTTGCGTAACAGCGGGTTATAGATCACTTCAACTTGACTCTTTCGACGCCGGCTCAGTGTCCGGTGAATTTGTCATAACCCAGCGCCTTCCGTGATCGAGAGATTCACTTTTCCAAAACGGAGCTTCATGTTTGAGTTGGTTAATCAGATAGCGGCAGGCATCGAACGCAGCCGCACGGTGCGCTGACCACACCGCGATTAACACGATCGGCTCACTTGGCAATAGCTCGCCAACTCGATGAATAATTACCGCGTGTTGCAACTCCCAACGCTGCGCTGCGCTGTCGCAGATGCGCTCAATATATTTCTCGGTCATCCCCGGATAATGCTCAAGCAGCATCGAATGCACCACCGCACCGTCGCTGAAGTCGCGCAAACTCCCTACAAACGTGACTTGCGCACCGTGTTTTCCACGTTCCAATAGTTGTTCTGCGCAAGCAACTTCACGCCAGGGGTCGAAAGCTTCAAGCTGCACACGGATAACATGGGACATACTCGCTCCCTATCTCTTAAAAAAGCTGCTCAGCTTCGCCGCTACCCACTGATCCGCCACTACTGCCTGGAACACCGGTAAATACGTCTTCGGACGATTGTTTGGGTAACGCATCGGCGCGGAATACCTCAAAGATCGCGTTGCGATTTTCAGTTCCGGTAAGTTGTCCGGTCAGCGGGTCAATCTTAACCGAGACCAAGCCTGGCGGCGGATCCATGTCACGCTCAGGCACGCCTTCTAACGCTTTAGCCATGTAATTTATCCACATCGGCAACGCTGCACGCGCTCCGGACTCACCATCGCCCAGGGGTTGGGTGTTGTCAAACCCCATCCACACCACGGCTGCATTGCTTGCTTACCGGTTCCGCGCTTCACGACATCTTTCATCATCGAGACCGTGAGATAAATATTTTGCGCCGACACCACGCGCGGCGCTATTTTTTCCGGCTTACTCGCTTCGCGTACTGCTGCAGCCGTACGTCCTGCTACGCTATCGTCGGTAACCGCAGGTTCCTCGCATGCCGAACACACGGTGGTAGGTGTTGTCACAAACACGACCTTATCATCCGGGCCGACGATGCGCTGCACGATATACGGTGTGACACGATATCCGCCATTTGCAAAAACCGCGTACCCCGAAACCATATCCATCGGAGTAACGGTCCCGCTGCCTAGCGCTAACGACAGGTTGCGCGGCAAACGTTCGGCGTTAATCCCGAACTTGCTTACATGACGCAATGCGGTATCGATGCCGATGGCTTGCAGCACACGAATCGAGATGAGGTTCCTGGAGTTGACTAGGCCTTCGCGCAAACGCGTCGGCCCGTAAAATTTACCGGTATAGTTTTCCGGCCGCCAGGTTGATTCCAACCCGGGATCGTCAAATACCACCGGCGCATCGTTCACCAGCGTTGCAGTTGTGAAGCCGTTGTCCAAGGCCGCTGAATAGATAAACGGCTTGAAGCTCGATCCCGGCTGCCGCTGCGCCTGAACGACGCGATTAAACTTGCTGCGATAAAAGTCAAAACCACCCACGATAGACTTCACCGCGCCGTCGGCAGGAGAAATCGACACCAATGCACCTTCGATAGCCGGCAGTTGCGAGAGCCGCCATTTGTTAGGCGCAGTTTGCCGCACGCGCACGATGTCGCCGACGTGCAGCACCTCGCTGGCCGACTTCGGCGCAACACCCAGCGCATTTTCAGACACATAGCGCCGTGCCCACGACAATGCTGCCCAATCCAACGTGATTTTGCGATTTTCACCCAGATACACCGTCGCATTTTGTTCGCCTACCGATAACACCAAAGCTGGAATCAATGCGCCCGCAGATGATGTGTCACGCAGGGCTTCCTCCCAATCATCCATGGTGCTGTCGCGTGCGAGCGTTACGCGCGATTCGGCGCCGCGATAACCATGACGCTCGTCGTATTCGATGACGGCTTGCCGCAATACGGCGCTCGCCACCGGCTGCAAGCGGCTGTCGATGGTGGTGTACACCTTATAGCCATCGGTGTATGCCTCATTACCGAACATCTCCACCGCGACTGCACGCGCCATTTCTGCTGCATAAGGCGCATCGACTTCTTCTGTCACCGTATGTAATCGCGCCGTATCAGGACGCTTCACGGCGGTATCAAACGTTGCGGTATCGATCGCACCCAACTCGTGCAAACGACGCAGCACATAATTGCGGCGCTGCAGTGCGCGCTCGGGATTTACGATGGGATTAAACGTGGATGGCGCTTTGGGCAATCCGGCGATCATCGCCATTTGATCCAACGTGAGGTCGTTGACTTCAACGCCGTAATACACCTTGGCGGCGGACGCAACGCCATACGCGCGATTGCCGAGATAAATTTTGTTTAGATACAGTTCGAGGATTTCATTCTTGGTGAGCTCATGCTCTATGCGCAACGACAATAATATTTCGCTCAACTTACGTGTAAAGGTTCGCTCGCTGCTCAAAAAGAAATTACGCGCCACCTGCATGGTGATGGTGCTACCACCCTGCGCTTTCTCGCCGGTGCGCACGAACACCGCTACCGCACGCAGCAAACCTTGGTAGTCAACACCTGGATGTTCGTAAAAGCGATCGTCTTCCGCAGCGAGCACCGCCTTCACCATCAATGGAGGTACGCCATCGATTTTTACAGGAATGCGTTTCTTCTCGCCGAATTCCGCGACTAACTTTCCGTCGGATGCATACACGCGCAGCGGCACTTGGAAGCGCACATCTTTAAGCGATTCAACCGACGGCAACTCGGGAGAAATTTTAAAATATAAAACCGTTGCCGCGATGAGCATCAGCACAAACATGCCAAACGCACCGATCAGCACGATACGTTTCCATCCAGTTATTTTCAGTTTTTTTAGCATTGCTCCACCACGTCTTGTAATTACGCTCGCATACGACTCGCACGCAACAGCGTGTGTTAATCGCTCACGTTTTTTTGAACTATAGTTACGACTGTTTAAAACATATCAAGTTTACTTTTCTCGTGCCGATGATTATGTGCGCCAAGTGTCATGCGCAACAGCAACGACGTCCATAAAC
>JACQEQ010000086.1 GCA_016200445.1 Gammaproteobacteria bacterium
CAGTAGATAAGGTTCGCTCGCGCGACGAGTACCGCCAGATGGGTGGTTTCGTTAAACGCTGCCGGGCCTGAATATGTATTTAAAAATGGAAAATCCAATCTCCAAAACCAACCCGGTGCGCGGAACCCGGCGCGGCAGCGTGGTGGCGATCTGATGAAATCGAGATAGGTATTGCCATTACGCAAGCGACTTTGCCAAAGCCGGTGCGGCCGCCTTAGGCTGGCTGCTGTTTGAATAACTTTACAGAATGATAGGCCTGATAATGGAAGGTGGATATGCAAAACGATGAACAGGAAATCCGCCAGCTCGTTTCAACCTGGATGGCGGCGAGCAAGGCGGGCGATGTCGAGACCGTGTTAGCGCTGATGACGGACGACGTGGTTTTTCTCGCGCCCGGCCAGCCCGTGATGCGCAAGGCCGAGTTTGCCGCGGCGGCGCGCGCGCAGGCCGGCCCCGGCGCACCGCAAATCGACGGCAAAAGCGAGATCCAGGAAATCCAGATTATTGGCGACTGGGCCTTCATGTGGACCCGGCTCACCGTCGTGGTGACTCCACCCAACGGCGCCGCGCACATGACGCGGGCGGGTCATACCTTGACTATATTAAAAAAACAAAACGGCACATGGCTGCTCGCACGCGACGCCAATCTGCTCGCTCCGGTCAATAAATAAGAATCCGTGACATTAGTAAATTACGCATGATGACCATGCCGGACCGCATGCCGTCATTCCCGCGAAGGCGGGAATCCAGAACCTTTAAAATACTGGATGCCCGCCTTCGCGGCCATGACGACTTATTCACCACGTCGTTCGCATAGATAATGCGCCCTGAGTAACGCGGATCGCATGCCACTATAATTAAGTCGAGAACCAGAAACTTACTTCAGGCATCCATGTACGAACCCAAAACCCAACGGATTCTGACGCACAAACTTTTCATCAGGCGCGTCGTGTTGCATTTCGCCGCGTCGCTGGGTTTGCTGCTGTTCTCGCTTGCACTTGGCATCGCAGGACGAACACTTCGAGCAGCTCCCGTGGCGCGTGCGTTTTTGAATTCCGCGATGCTGCTGGGCGGAATGGGCCCGGTGGATTCTCCGAAAACCGACGGCGGCAAGCTGTTCGCCGGATTCTATGCGCTGTACGCCGGGCTGGTGTTCCTCGTCACCGTGGGACTAGTGCTCGCCCCGGTTGTGCATCGCATCATGCACAAATTTCATTGGGAGCAGGATCGGTAGTGCTTCTGGTGTTGGGTGTGTTTATGGAAATGTGGGGCAAGCTCGACATTATGCGTATTTTGGTTATCCTCTGTATTACATGTGTAACTCTGGATAATTTCTTAATTTTTATAACCAATGGAGAACACTGGATGTGGATCTAACCGATAATCTAGTAAAAGGGGTATTCGACAATGTGCGAAATTTTCTTCTGTCATCAGTTGTAATCGCTGCTGGCATCTTGATATTTCGCGAAGCACCTCAAACCACTACCATGGCATATAGCTACACAATAGGCTTGGTAGCAGTTCTTATTGGGTTCAGCCTCTTCGCATTGAATGCTGCACATGGTTGGAAAAAGTTCACAGAATTGAAAATATCAAAAGTGTACTTGGTCGTTTTACAAGTCATATACGCTTTGCTTGCAATTGAAATTGTTGGAAAGTTATTTGTCGTACGGGTTGGTTTATAACTTAGTTTCCAGCGACGCATTACGTGCCTTGTTGAGCTCGAACTTTATGAGTACGCCCTTACCATATTTAATATGGGAGACTTGGGTATCTATGCATCGATTTACGCAAATAGAGATCGTTGATCCGGCGACTAAGCAGCAAAAGTATTGCCATTTAGTTAAGTACGAAAAGAAGCAGTATAAAACTATAAGAATAGGCACTCTTGAATACTATAGAAGCATGGAAGGCAATCAAAGTGACCCCTTTGACGGTCGTGTAGAAGGAGTAGTGTTTGAATCCACCCAGAGACAAACATTAACACGCGAGGAGCTTTTGCATATTACTGGTGGCAGCTTAGATGTGATTGCTACAGGCGGAATAATTTTCGGTAAAGGAGGAAATTACCGAGATGAAAAACCTCGTCGCTGCCACAACACATATGTGTATTGCTGTTCTATGGAATTTGGTCCTTTCCCTAACTCGAAACGCATGTCGCATTTTGGGGCGAGCGAGTTCTTTGTCATAGAAAATACAGAAGGATTGAGAAATTTTGTTGCCGCTGAACTTCAGAAGGATGCACGAACAAAGGATGGCCTACCATTCGATCCTGAAAAACATTATCTAAAGAGCTGGGAGGCGCCGGTGAGATATTTAACTCGCCGTCAGGCTCGAATGGATCTACCTATAAATAACTTGGATTTTTTTATCTATCAGAAGGATCCGCGCTTTCAAATTGAACAGGAATATCGCTTTGCATGGATGTTCTTCGATAAAATTTCCGATAAACCCATTGAGGTCGCCGTCGACCCAATTGATATCAAATGCGATAAGATATGGGGCGAGGCATTTGTTCAAAGCAATAGTGAGGGATTGTAAAAGGCCGCGAATATTTACCCATAATAACGTAATCAAGCTTACTGGCTATCGCGACATACTGTCTCGCTTTGCGGCGTATGTAGAGTTACTCCTCCAGATATGTATAACCCGTCAGTCCCGCATTCAGTTCATTTAAAAAACTTTCGCGTTGTTTGGGCGTGAGGTTGGCGCGCTGAATTTTTTCGCGGTAGGCGCGTAGCAGGTCGGAGGGGTTGAATTGCACGTAGCGCAGCACCGAGTCGACGGTGTCGCCGCGTTGCGGCTGGGTGAGTTTGTGCGTGCCGTCGGGTGCAAGCTCGACATTTATCGAGTCGGTGTCGCCGAACAGGTTGTGCATGTCGCCGAGGATTTCCTGGTAGGCGCCGACCATGAAAATGCCCAGCAAATAAGGTTCGCCCGGATGCCAGTCGTGCAACGGCAGGCTGGATTCCAAACCTTCGCCGTCGACGTACTGGTCGATGCGGCCGTCGGAGTCGCAGGTGATGTCTTGCAAGGTGCCGCGGCGTTGCGGTTGCTCGTCGAGGCGGTGCAGCGGAATGATCGGGAAAATCTGGCCGATGGCCCACACGTCGGGCAGCGACTGGAAAATCGACAGGTTTAAAAAATATTTGTCGGCGAGTTTTTCGTTGAGCTCGTCGAGCAGTTCGCGATGCGCGCGCGCGGAGGGTTGCAACAGCGTGCGCACTTTCCACGCGGTGGCGAAATACAGTTGCTCGGCGTGCGCGCGTTGCTCCAGGGTCAGCACGCCGTGCGTGTACATCGACTGCGCTTCCGCCAGCCAATGGGCTGCGTCGTGATACGACTCGATCGGTGAACGGCGCGCGTTGTCGGCGAGTGCGGAATAACCCTGCCACAGGTCTTGCACGATCAGCGGGTCGTCTTCATTTGCCGCCAGTGAAGGCACGCTTTCATCCAGACGCTCGATGTCGATCACGTTGGTGATGAGCATCGCGTGGTGCGCGGTCATCGCGCGGCCGGACTCGGTGATAATGTCGGGATGCGGCAACTCGCGCTCGGTGCAGATCTCGCGCAGCGCGTGCACCACGTTGTTGGCATATTCGCGCACGCTGTAATTCATCGAGCAATAATTGCGCGAGCGCGTGCCTTCGTAGTCCACACCTAGGCCACCGCCGACATCCATGACGCGGATGTTGACACCTAGCCGGTGCAGCTCGGCATAGTAGCGCGCGCACTCGCGCATGCTGCGCTGAATGTCGCGGATGTTGGGCAGTTGCGAGCCCAGATGAAAATGAATCAGTTGCAGGCTGTCGAGCAGATTGGTCGCGCGCAGACGTTCAACCACCTGCAAGACTTGCGTGGAGTTCAGGCCGAATTTAGATTTTTCGCCACCGGTGTTTTGCCATTTGCCCGCGCCGATGGACGCCAGCCGCACGCGCACGCCGATCAGCGGTTGAATCTGCAAATCGCGCGCTTCTTCGACCACCAGTTCGAGTTCGGAAAGTTTTTCGACCACGATGTACACGCGGTGGCCAAGCTGCGTGCCGATCAGCGCGAGGCGAATGTATTCGCGGTCTTTATAACCGTTACAGATCACCACGCCGCCCTGCATGCTGGACAGCGCCAGCACCGCCATCAACTCCGGTTTGCTGCCGGCTTCTAACCCAACACGGCTGCCGCCGTGTGACAGAATTTCCTGCACTACGCGCTGCTGCTGATTCACTTTGATCGGATACACGGCGGTGTATTTGCCGTGGTAATCGTGCTCGCGCATCGCGTCGCCGAACGCGCCGCACAAGGTATCGACACGGTCGTGCAGGATATCGGTGAAGCGCACCAGCACCGGCAGCGACAGGCCAGTCTCTTTGATTTCAGCGGCGAGCTGGAATAAATCAATGCCGGGATGCTGCGGATCGCGGTTGGGACGCGCGCTCAAATGCCCGGCGGCGTTCACGTCAAAATAACCGTTGCCCCAATGGCCGGTGTTGTAGGTGTCGCGTGCGTTTTGAATGGTCCAGTTTGTCATGCGGGGAGTTTAAAGTGCGCTGCCGGGGAATCAAGCGTTAGCGCGAAAAAATCATGCGCGGCTAGCGGCAAGCACGTGCCGGCGAAATTAGACTGGACGGGCAGCACACTAGAATTTCCAACCCAGGCCCAGCCCGACTGCACTGTATTCCGACCCGTGTTTGAACTGTCGCGCCGCTTGCTCGCGTGCCTCGAGATTGGAAATGCGCGCAAGCTTTTCTTGATTTACATTGATCGGTGGCGGACTCAAGCCGAGTGTTTGTAACGAGACATTTGCGAACACGTTAATGTTGATCCGCCCTGCGGTTTTCCAGCCCAGCTCGAAAAAGAGGGGCGTCGATTTGTCTTTCAGCTCAACGTAGTTCGAACCCTGCTCAGTGCCGTAACTATTGTAGGTGACGCGCATGAATGCGGCGGCCACGCCAGCACCCAAATACACTCCTTGGGTTGGAAACGGCGTGACATGAATCGCTGCACTGTAAACAGTCTGATCGTAGTCAAGCCAATATTGGTTACCCGGGTCAGAGCTTGAATTGAACATCAAGCGCAGTTGAAAACGATACAGGTCCTTCGGTTGAAAATTGTAATGCAGGTAAAAACCACTGGTTTCGCCACTCGTGTGTATCCGCAGCGGCGCATTGCCGATGCCGATTTCATGCCGTAGCGTTTTTGGTATCTCGGCGATCAGTGGTTTGGGTTCTGGTTCGCTTGTCACCGGCATCGGCAGCGGCAGCGGTGTCGTGCACCCCTCGGCATTGGTGCTGCGCGGTCTCGCCGGTATCACGACATGTTTATTGTATTGCCACATCGACCCCGAAAAATAATCGATATAGAAGCCGTGTAAATTCAGAAGATTCAGAAAATAGATCGGCTGGGTGCTTTTGTCGACGACATACCACAGGGGCTCGAAACACGGATCGTCGACGGCCACGGTAAATTCATCAAACGAGGAGGCTTTGGTAGTCACGATCGTCGGTAAGGTGGCGCGATATTCACCACTACGCGGAGTATGTACTCGAACATCAACCGCTTGTCCGGTCGCGCTACGCAAGGCCACTTGTTGTTGGCCTTCGTCGAACATCGTCGCGCAGCCGACCAGCAGTAGCGGCACGAGAACGCAGCAAATTTGCTTGAGATTGAGCAGGCTTCGGATCATCGTTTTCTTGCGCCTACTTTCAATAATTGTAATGCACGCTCACGGAAGGTAAGAGCCCCAGACGCACAAACTCCAACCTTTTCAAACCGCGAAACGTAGCGGTATACACGGCATTCACACTGACCACAAAACCGCTGCGTAACGGATTGCCAAAATCCCCGCCGATGCCAAGTCCGAGGTGCAGCGCATCCGGCGACGCATCTTCGCTGGAATTAATCCATGCCGCGCTGCGGTCGGTATTGCGTTCGATTTCGGCTCCCGTCACAACTTTCAAACCGATGGGTAGAAACAGATCTTGCATCTCAAAGATGTTGAGATAGCGTGCATAGGAAAAAGACAGATCGGCGTATTCGTTGTTATTGTCCTTATCGATGGCGGCGGCAAACGTCCCCTGAAAATATTGAGCGCCGAAATAGCGCCGGTAGGAAAAACCATTCGCCTCGATCCAACCGAGACTCAGACCCACGGCCGCAAGCGGCGCGGAAGAGGGCACGGCGGGCGGTGCAGTCTCGGTCGCATCCGCCCATATCGAAGGCGGCACCAAGCTCAGGGCCAAAGTAAGGATGGTTTTTTTCATGGTGATGGTCCTTGTTGCTTATTTTTTCATGCCCTTGCACAGGAAATATTCAAAAAATGCGAGCGACTGTTAGCTGCGATCATTGCGGCTAACATGTTGCGCTAACAAACCTTGAGAAGCGTATATTTGCGAGCCCCCAACGCACCGTATCAGATTCAGGGCGAGGGCGTCACCCCGTTTATTTTGTCACCACGCCAGCGCTGCAATGCGCGTCCGCTGCATCACTTTGTAGCCAGTGTGGTTTTGCATTCGGTCGTCGCTGGCGTAGTTTCAGGTGCTACTGGCCCGCTTCTTTTCCGGCGTGCGCATGCGTGATGATTTGGCATGGTGTCGAATGTCCTCAACCAAGCCGCCAATCCGGAAAGTAGAGCTTTTGTGTCTTGACAAGGCGCTTTATGAAATTGCAGTGATGCGGCATGAGCAGATGGACGATGTAGCTGGCCTCAAGCACCGTCAGCCACGTCTTGGCAGTATTGCAGGTAATGCCGCAGTCGTTCGCCAGCGCCGGCAGGTTGACGAGCTAATATGTGCGACAGCAATTGGAATTACTACGAACCAGTGAAAGCGAAGGGTCCACGATGCAGCGGCGGCCGTGTTTGCACTTACAATGTCAAATATTGACTGCAAAGCTCAAAGTTCCAAATAGCGTGACTCACTACACTAGACACTACCCACCTACCAACATAGAATTCGCTGCGAAGTAAACGCTAGAAAACTCACCCATTGAATGAATCGCCGTCAGCGCAACGTATCGCGCGCCGTGCGCCTATAGCCAGGGAGGCAAGCATGACATTATTGCGCGGCGCAGGACTCCTCAGCGGTCTGCTAACAGTGATTGCCCTGGGTGGTTGCAGCAGCGCTGCGCAAGACGCCAGTAGCAACACGGTGCCTCTGGCGAAAGAAGTTACGTTGACCTCAATCGAAGGTCTCCTCCATGTCGGCGTTACGCTGCAAGGTTATTACCATTACATTGACACCGATGGTGACAGCGAAAGCGGCACGCAGTTGGTATGGTTACGCGACGGCCAACCTATCAAAGGCGCGAATCAAATCAACTATGCTGTGGTGGCCGAAGACTCCGGCAAGAAACTGCAGTTTCGTGTTACACCCGCTGCAGGCAGCGGCAAGTCGCCGGGTGAGACCGTAACCTCAGCGGAACGTGTGATTGAAAACAGCGCGCCGACCGTAACACTTTCCGCTCTGCATGTAGGCGTGATTACCCCTCAGAGCACCGATGTAGGCAGTGAGCTCAGTATCGATATTGTCTACAACGATGTGGATAACGATGCACCCGCAGACCCAGTCATTCGCTGGCTGCGACAGAAGGCCGACAAAATAGATGAAATCGTAATTCCGAATGCGACCGGCACTGCTTATACCGTGATCAGTGACGATCTCAATTTCTATCTGGTGGCCGAAGTCATACCGGTCGCTAGCCAGGGTGTAGCGCGCGGTGTGGCAGTGCGCTCGCAACCGATCTTAATCGCGCCCAATGCTATTCCTGTAGTGCAGAACCTTGAAGTCAAAGCCAGTGCCACGCCTGCCATGATGGGTACCAAACTTACTGCCAGCTACAGCTATTTTGATGCTGAAGGCGACCTAGATGCCAGCGCGCTGCAATGGAGTAACGGCAGTGACATCGTAGGTGCTAACGGACTGGAGTACATCCTTACTCCGGCGGATGCCGGTAAAGCAGTGTCGGTTCAGGTAATCCCCAAGTCACGAACTGGCACTAGTCCGGGAACGCCGGTCGTATCAACTCCCATTTTGGTTGCTGCGAATCTTGCGATCACGTCCACGCCGACAATCGTCGCGGGCTATGCGCACACCTGCGCGCTGAGCCTTGTGGGCGAAGTGCAGTGCTGGGGGCGTAACGACTCCGGCCAACTTGGCAACGGGAGCACGACAAATTCCAACACCTCGGTCACGATCACCAGCACCAGCGGCCCGGTAACAGCCCTCACGCCGGGGGACGCCACGGTCACGGGTCTAGGTGGTCGGATAACTGCATTGGCAGCGGGGAATGGTCACACCTGCGCGTTGAACGGCGCGGGTGCAGTGCAATGTTGGGGATGGAATGTCGTCGGTCAGCTTGGTAACGGCGACACGATCGATTCAACCAACCCTGTTAGGGTTGTCGGACTAAGCGGCCAAGTAACCGCGCTGACTGCGGGGCCGACTCACACCTGCGCAGCGACCAGCGTGGGCGATGTGCAGTGTTGGGGAAGTAATAGCAACGGCGAACTTGGCAATGGAAGCACTTTGCCCAATACCTCGATTACCCCCGTCACGGTCCCCGGCCTGAGTGGCATGGTAACCGCGCTGCAGGCAGGGTACTTATACACCTGCGCCCTTTCCAGTTCAGGAGCAGTACAGTGTTGGGGATATAACTACAACGGCCAGCTCGGCAACGGAAGCACGTCATACATTAGTCCTGCAGTCACAGTAGCCGGTTTGAGTGGCTCGGCAACGGCACTGACGGCAGGCGGACAGCATAGCTGCGCATTGATCAGCACAGGTGTAGTGCAGTGTTGGGGAATCAATACCTCCAGCGAACTTGGCAACGGCAATACTATGAATTCCTCTACACCGGTTACTGTCAAAGGCTTAACTGAATTGGCTAGTGCGGTGGCGGCAGGGTTTTCGCACACCTGCGCAGTGAGCATCACAGGCGCGGTGCAGTGTTGGGGGCTTAATAACTCCGGCCAACTTGGCAACGGAGGCACTATTAATTCCGCTACTCCGGTCACCGTAATCGGACCGGCGGTTACACGCTGAAGCTGTACTCCCAATCCACGTGTGTACCCGAGTTGCGTAGCGGAAACGAAGTGTAGATCAATTTTATTCGCCCCGTTATTTGCGAAGCACTACACTAGCCGCCTTCGCAATTGAGAGGGCAGTAACGATGGCACTAGACGACCGCTGGTTTACCGAGATCAACGCCGACAACGGCGCTGCGTTTTCGCTCCAGATCAAGGAAAAACTGCACGAGGAGCAGACGCCGTATCAACGGATTTCGATTTACGAGACCACGCATTTCGGCACGCTGATGACCATCGACGATTTATACATGGTGTCGGATCGTGAGAATTTTCTGTATCACGAAATGATGTCGCATCCGGCGCTGTTCACCCACGACGATCCGAAAGACGTGCTGATTATCGGCGGCGGCGATTGCGGGACCTTGCGCGAGGTGTTGCGTCATCCTGGCGTGCGCCGCGCGCAGCAGGTGGAAATCGACGCGCGCGTCACGCGTTTGGCAGAAAAATATTTTCCCGAACTGTGCGCGTCGAATAACGATCCGCGCGCCGAATTGCATTTTGTCGATGGCATCAAATGGGTCAAGGACGCGCAACCCGAAAGCTACGATTTGATCGTGATCGACAGCACCGATCCGGTCGGCCCGGCGGAAGGTTTGTTCACCGAAGCCTTTCACCGCGACTGCCTGCGCATCTTGCGGCCGGGTGGAATTTTTATTCAACAGAGCGAGTCGCCGCTGTATCACATGAAGCTGATTGCCTCGCTGTACGGCGCGTTGCGTCGCGCTGGATATTCCGATGTGCAGAGCTTGCAATTTCCGCAGGCGATTTATCCGTCCGGCTGGTGGTCGGCGACCATGGCGGGCAAGGGGCGGGATTTGACTAAATTCCGTGAGACGGCCGTGCGCAACAAGGTTTTTGATACGGTGTATTACAACGCGGAGATTCACCGCGCGGCGCTGGCGATGCCGGAATTTTTTCGTAAGCAGGTGAAGGGGTGATTGTTGACTTATTCGGGGCGGGTAGTTCGAATTCGTTTGAACTATCCGCCAGCAGTTATTTTTTGCACAGCTTCTCTACTGTTTTACGCGCCTCCACTAATCCCGTTTTGATTTCCGCATCCGTCAACACATGCAGTTTGCCATCGGCCCCAGCTTGTTGAATGCGTCCGCCTTCTTCAAAAATCGCCAGATTTCCTTTCGCGGTATTGCAACGCTTAGTGGCTTCTAGTTTTTC
>JACQEQ010000087.1 GCA_016200445.1 Gammaproteobacteria bacterium
CGCGATGCGGTCGCCGCGCAAGACAAGCTCACGCACACGCTCACCGGTCTGGCCGATGCCGAAGTTATGGTCAAGCTTGGTTACCCCGAGCGGCATCCTGAGGGCCGCTTTTTGCCCGACACCTATGCCTTTCCAAAAGGCACCACCGATGTTGACTTTTTACGGCGCGCCTACGCAAGCATGCACGAATACCTGCAACGTGCGTGGCCGGAGCGCGACACCAATTTGCCGCTGGCATCAATGAACGACGCGCTGACGCTCGCCTCCATCGTCGAAAAAGAAACCGGCGCACCGCATGAGCGTCCGCTGATCGCCGGGGTATTCGTGCGCCGCCTGCAAAAAGGCATGCGCCTGCAAACCGACCCGACGGTGATTTATGGCTTAGGCGATCGCTATGACGGCAACATCCGTCGCCGCGATCTGGAAGCGGAAACGCCGTACAACACCTATCGCATAAAGGGCTTACCGCCGACGCCGATTGCACTGCCGGGCAAGGATGCCATTAATGCGGCACTGCATCCCGAGGGCGGCGACGCGCTGTACTTCGTCGCACGGGGCGACGGCACACACGAGTTTTCCAGTAGCATCGAACAACATAATCGTGCGGTGATGAAGTATCAGATCAAACCGGCATTGGCCGCGACGCAGAAAAGGAAATAGTTTCAGCATGACTAAGCGCGGCAAATTTATCACTCTCGAAGGCATTGAAGGCGCAGGTAAATCGTCGCACCTGGCCTTTATTCAAGGCTTTTTGCAAAGCGCTGGCAAAACCGTGGTGCTCACGCGCGAGCCAGGCGGCACTGCGCTGGGTGAAAAAATCCGTGAATTGTTGTTGGATCATCGTAACGAGGCGATGGCCTCCGATACCGAACTGTTGCTGATGTTCGCCGCGCGCGCGCAACACCTCGCGCAAGTTATTTGTCCGGCACTGGCACGCGGCGATTGGGTGTTGTGCGATCGCTTCACCGATGCGACCTATGCTTATCAAGGCGGTGGTCGCGGCATTGCGCATTCACGCATCGCCGCGATGGAAGCGTGGGTGCAGGGCGAGCTACGTCCCGATCTCACATTGCTACTGGACGTGCCCGAGGACATCGGCCTGCAACGCGCCGGACAACGCAGCACGCCGGACCGGTTCGAACGCGAGCGTGGGGAATTTTTTAAACGTGTGCGCGCGGCGTATCTGGACATGGCCAAGAACTACGCCGCACGCTATCGAGTGATCGATGCAGCGCAACCGCTGGATAAAGTGCAAAAAGAGATACAAAAGATATTAGCTGTCGAATCATAACCGCATAGTCAGGTGGTATTTAAAAACGTAAAATGATTTCGAAATGAAAATACAGGTAGTGCAGTTAGCTACATACCAAGTCTGGAGGGAGTAATGGGGTTTTCATCGTTAGAAATATGCGCTGGTGCAGGTGGTCAAGCTCTCGGCCTGGAGCAAGCAGGTTTTGAACATGCCAGCTTAGTAGAGATTGAAGCAGCCGCTTGCCAAACTCTTCGAATCAATCGCACTCATTGGCATGTTACAGAAGGCGACCTCCGCCACTACTCAGCCGAAAAATGGAAAGGTATTGAACTCTTGGCAGGTGGCGTACCTTGCCCGCCTTTTTCAAAAGCAGGTAAGCAACTTGGTAACGAAGATGAGCGTGACCTCTTCCCAGAAGCAATTCGATTGGTATCTGAGTGCAAGCCTCAAGCGGTAATTCTCGAAAATGTGCGCGGGCTGCTTGATTCTGTTTTTGATGACTACCGCGCAAAAATAATCGCCGACTTAAAAAAACTTGGTTATATCGCCGAATGGCGCTTGCTTAACGCAAGCGATTTTGGCGTTCCTCAGCTGCGTCCGAGAGTTGTTTTTGTGGCACTAAAGCAAAGTGCCGCAGACTATTTTGTGTGGCCATCAGCACGTATCGCCCCGCCGCTAACAGTCGGCGAGGCGCTTTTCGACCTCATGGCTACTAACGGCTGGCGTGGTGCAAAGCAATGGCGCGAAAAAGCATGTGATATAGCCCCTACATTGGTTGGTGGTAGTAAAAAACATGGTGGCCCTGATCTCGGCCCTACCAGAGCAAAAAAGGCGTGGGCTTCAATTGGCGTAGATGGCATGGGCATCGCCGATGCTGCGCCAGAAAAGGACTTTATCGGTATGCCACGCTTAACAGTTCGTATGACCGCACGCATCCAGGGGTTTCCCGATCACTGGCAATTCAGCGGAAAAAAAACTGCCGCATATCGTCAAATCGGTAATGCGTTTCCCCCTCCTGTTGCCTGTGCTGTTGGCACGCAAATTCAAGCAGCACTGAATGCCGCTGCAAAACCAAAGCTTAAACGAGCGTAGTAGTGGCAAAAGAAAAAACACAACGAGGCGGTGCGCGCGGAAAACTTCGCGCGCACTTTCTGGCAAACATTGGCCGTGTCATGGATTCCGATGAATTGCGAGCTGTTGCGGATAACCAATCCGAATGGGCGCGCCGTATTCGTGAGCTTCGAACTGAAGAGGGCTATTTAATCCTCACGCACAATGACCGTAGCGAATTGAAACCCGGTCAATACTTACTGGAAACCCCGAAACCGCAACCGGCCTTTGAGCGTGCGATTTCAAAAGAAACGCGCGCCTTTGTTCTTGACCGCAACGGCTTTACTTGCCAAATGTGCGGCGCAGTCGCCGGGGAGCTCCATCCATATGACCCAACACGAAAAACCCGGCTTCACCTTGGGCATATCATCGACAAAAGCAAAGGCGGAATTGATGAACCTTCGAACCTCCGTGCCATTTGCTCTATCTGCAACGAAGGCGCGCAAAATGCCACGCTAATTCGCCCAGACCTGAAACAGCTTTTGGTTCAAATTCGCCGGGCAACTTCGGCGGATCAGCTTGAAGCTCTGAAGTGGCTCATTGCAAAGTTTCCAAAGCAGGCCGCTGAGGAAATTGCTGCGAAAAACAAATAGCAATGGATAAGTTAACCCCCGAACGCCGGTCAGAAAACATGCGGCAGATTCGGGGTAAAAACACCTTACCAGAATTCGCGATACGCAGACTTTGTTGTGAACTTGGCTATACAGGCTATCGCATCCACCGTAAAGACTTGCCGGGAAAACCTGACCTTGCATGGGTTGGGCGAAAGCGGGCTATTTTTGTTCATGGTTGTTTTTGGCATGGACATCATTGTGCGGAAGGCATTCGCAAGCCGAAATCAAACCGGGATTATTGGATACCGAAGATTGAACGAAACCAGCAGCGCGATGCTGAGAATATTGCTGCTCTGCGCGTAGCCGGTTGGAGTGTCCTGGTTATTTGGGAATGCGAGATAAATAAACAAGGGCGTCTCTCAAAGAGGCTGCAACAGTTCCTTTTAGCCAATACGCTCAACAAATCGTTCCGGCGGACGCGCCAAAAGGCACGTGTGCCGTTGACTCAAACATCGGAGGAATTTTGTCGCAAGCCGTAGATCCACCGTTACCCTGGCACGCCGAGCTGTGGCAGCGCGTGCAAGCGCGGCGCCGCAGCGATCAGTTGCCGCATGCGCTGTTGCTCTGTGGCGTGGCGGGGCTGGGCAAATTGCGTTTCGCCAACGCGCTCGCGCACAGTTTGGTGTGTGCGCAGCCGGATGCACAAGGCAGCGCGTGCGGCACCTGTTCGCCGTGCCGGTTGTTTCTTGCGGGGTCGCATCCTGACATTTCGCGCGTGCTGCCGGAAGATGAAGGCAAGTCGATTTCCATCGAGCAAATCCGTGCGCTGCGCGAGTTCAATGCGCTCAGCAGTTACGGCGGCGGGCACAAGATCGTCGTGATCGAACCGGCCGAACGCATGACCATGGCGGCCGCCAATGCATTGTTGAAAACGCTGGAAGAACCCGTAGGAAAAACTCTGATGATGCTGGTGACCACGCGCCCGGGCAGTTTGCCGGCGACGGTGCGCAGCCGTTGTCAGCGGCTGGATTTCGCAGTGCCGACCCGCACGGCGGGTGCCGCGTGGTTGCAACAGCACCTGGAAGCTTGCACCGCCCAAGACGCCGCGACCTTGTTGGCGCTGGCGCAAGGCGCGCCGCTGCGGGCGCTGCAATTGCAGCAAGACGGCGCGCTGGAGCAGCGTGCGAAATTACTCGCGGATTTACGCGATGTGGCGTTGGGCAAGAGCGACCCGGTGGCCGTGGCCGAGCGCTGGCACAAGGCGGGCATGAAGCAGGCGTGGTTGTGGATCAGCTCGTGCGTCAACGACATGCTGCGGTTAAAGTTTGATGCCGCACCGTCGTTATTAAATAACATCGACGTTGCGCCGTTGCTGGATGAATTGGCGCGTAAAGCTGACGTGCAGGCGCTGTTTCGCTGGTCGGATCGCGTCAAGCAGGCGCAGCAGGAAGCCGACGTGCCGCTTAATCAACAAATGGTTCTGGAAGATGTGCTGATTGCCTGGGAGCGCCAGTTCGTGACAGTTCGTGAAGCATCAAGGCCGACGCCATGAGTACTCCGCCGGGCATGCCGCCGCTGCGGCAGGGCGGAATCCTGTCCCTGACTATCAAGGACAAATCGTCGCTGTACGCCGCCTACATGCCGTTTATCAAAAACGGCGGGCTGTTTATTCCCACCAATAAAACCTACAACCTCGGCGATGAGGTGTTCATGCTGTTGTCGCTGATGGAAGACGCGGAAAAAATTCCCGTGGCGGGGAAGATCGTGTGGGTCACGCCCAAAGGTGCGCAAGGCAACCGCGTCGCCGGCATCGGCGTGCAGTTTTCCGATCAAGACAACGGCGCGGTGCGCAATAAGATCGAAGCGTTTCTCGCTGGTGGTTTGAAGTCTGACCGGCCTACCCACACGATGTAACCAGCATCCCTACATCAACTTGGTCAACGGAAAATCCAATTCCGGCTGAGCGACATGGTTGAAGTAGTTCGAGAATACATTCAGCGCGACATGCGCAACCATTTCGCCCGCTTCTTCATCGCTCCAACCGGCTGCTTTTAACGCATCAAACTCGCTTGTGCTGACAGCGCCATTTTTGGCCACTAACTTTTTAACGAAGTTCAGCGCTGCTTGAATTTTCGGATCGCTCGCTGCCGCAGTCTGATTGAGCGCCAGCTCTTCTGGCCGCAGGCCCAGTTTTTGTCCACGGAAGGCATGTGCCGAAACGCAGTATTCACAGGCATTTAATGCGGCGGTGAGCAGCGCAATTTGCTCGCGCAGCGATGCGGACAATTTACCCTGCACCAGCGCACCCCGAAAACTGAGGTAGCCATCGAGCGCTGCGGGCGAGCTTGCCATGGCCTTGTAAAGATTCGGCACGCGGCCGAGTTGTGCTTGTGTCTTGTCGAGTAATTCTTTGCTGCGTCCGGTGGCTTGTTCCGGGTCGATCACATTGATACGCGTCATCGTGGCTAACTCCTCGTAGGTGAAAAAACTATTTCGCTTTTTTCGTGCGTGCGGTCAGTAACAGTTCTGCGAGCTGTTTAGCGCGCAGCGCAGCGTCGGGTTTGCCCTCGCGTACCGCAGCGACAATCGCGCCGTCGATGAGCTGCAAAAACATCACCGCGAGCGCTTCGAAGTCTTTGTAGCCCGCGTCTTTAAGCAGGGAGGCCAGCAGCGTTCTGACCGATTCTTTGTGGCGTCGCGCTGCGTGTGCGCCGGGATGGTCGAGCCGCGCCAATTCAGTGATGGTGTTGATGAACGCGCAACCACGAAACGTCGACTGCCGGAAGCGCGCATCCAATGCATCGAACACCGCCAGCGGTTTGTCTTGGGCACGCGGCGCAAGCTTCTCGATGGCGTCTTGCAACCAGGCACGCCAGTGCTGGTCGCGCACATCCAACCACGCGGCGACCAGATCGTCTTTCGATGGAAATGCCCGGTAAAACGATGCTTTCGCCACACCGCTTTCCGCAATCAGCCGGTCGACGCCGACCGCACGTATCCCGTCTTGATAAAAAAGCTTGTCGGCGACTTTGAGAATGCGCTCCGCCGGTGTGCTACGTTTTGCAGGGGTCGTACGTGCGGTCATGGCACGCCTCTTAGCAGGGTTGTTTGAAGCCATCGAGCCGGGAGACGATGGTTCGGGTGATGCGCTGCGATAGAGGGAGCGCAACGCTTGCCGCCAGCGCCGCGATGGGCCAGGCGATCACGAAAGCGTGCAGCCAACGGGCGACAAAATCGGCTACTCCGCCGAGGTTCATGTAGGTGATCGCCGCAGTCATCATGAATGCCATAATCCCGCTCATCACCACGGGTTGGATAAAACGTGCTTTATTTTGCATGGTGGTGCTCCTGTTATAAAAGAGACAGACCTGTCTGTTCTTATATTCAACGAGCTTGCCGTCCAAAGTCAAGCGTTAGATTGATATTACGTTAGCAATAGCCCTGTGTTTTCCCCGTGGATGAAGCCGGTTTTCCACGGTATCGTTACGACGCAATCCTAACTGCGGAAATAAATACCCATGCTCGTCGATTCACACTGTCATCTGGACCTGCTCGATCTCGCGCCGTGGAACGGCGAATTAGGCGGTGCGCTCGACGCCGCTGCGCAGCAGGACGTGACACATATGCTGTGTGTGTCGGTGACGCTGGAACGTTGGACACCGATGATGGACATGATCCGCCCGCATGCGAACGTGTATGCGTCGGTGGGCGTGCATCCCAACGAGCACGCAGGCCGCGATCCGGGCGTCGATGAATTGGTGCGACTCGCTGCCGATCCGAAAATCGTCGCGATCGGTGAAACCGGTTTGGACTATTTCCGCAGCGAAGGCGATTTAGAATGGCAACGCGAACGGTTGCGCCGCCACATTGCGGCGGCGAAGCAAACACACAAGCCGTTGATCATTCACATGCGTGAAGCGACCGACGACACCTTGAGAATTCTCGCTGAAGAAAATGCCCGCGATGCCGGCGGCGTGATGCATTGTTTTTCGGAGGATTGGGCTGCCGCGCGGCGCGCATTAGATTTGGGTTTTTACATTTCATTCTCCGGCATCGTGACATTTAAAACCGCCAACGCATTGCGCGACGTCGCCGCCAAAGTGCCGCTCGATCGCATGCTGGTGGAAACCGATTCGCCGTATCTGGCACCGATCCCGCATCGCGGCCGGCCGAATTATCCCGCCTACACGCGCACTGTTGCCGAGAAAATCGCCGAGGTGCGCGGTAGCCACTACGACGAAATCGCGGCGCATTCGACGCGCAATTTTTTTAAGTTGTTTAGTAACGCAACCCCGGTAGATTCGCGTATTTGAATAGTCGCAAGAATCGGGTGGCCACCGGAAACGCGCTTTTGCATACTGGATTTCTTTAATCCGAAGGAATTTCCAAAGTGAACGCCGCAAGCATGATTCGTCTCGCCGTTCTAGCAGCGATCTGGGGCGCCTCGTTTCTCTTCACGCGCATTAGCGTACCGGTGTTTGGCCCGACGCTGCTGGTCGAGTGGCGGATGGGGCTCGCCGCGTTGTTGCTTGCCGCCGTCAGCCTGTGGTTAAAGCGCCGTTTGGAAATTAAAACCCACTGGAAGTATTTCCTGGTGCTGGGTCTTGTCAATTCCGCATTGCCGTTTTTATTGTTTAGTTTCGCTGCGCAAACGGTATCGGCATCGCTGCTCTCCATCCTAAATGCAACCGCGCCGATTTGGGGAGCCATCATCGGCGCGGTGTGGACGCGTCAAGCGCTATCCAATAAAACGATGTTAGGTTTGGCTCTGGGCGTGGCCGGGGTTGCCATCCTGGTGGGGTTCGACGAAGTCACGTTGCGGCCGGGTGCAGGTATCGCGATTACTGCGGGCTTGTGCGCCGCGTGTTGTTACGGCATCGCCAACACCTATGCTAAAGCGGCCAAGTCAGTTGACCCGTTTGCCAACGCGCACGGCAGCATGTGGGCGGCCGCATTGCTGATTGCTCCCGCCGTGCCGTTTTTTCCAGCCACTGCTGTGCCAGATCTTGGCATTATGGCGGATGTTTTCGCGCTGGGCGTTGTGTGTACCGGCATTGCTTATCTACTGTACTTCCAGTTAGTCGCCGATCTGGGTGCGGCGTCGGCACTCACCGTCACGTTCTTGATTCCGGTATTCGGTGTGTTGTGGGGTTGGCTGTTCTTGGGCGAAACCGTCGGTTGGCATACCGTGGCGGGTTCGGTCACGGTGATCATCGGTACAGTACTGGTGACCGGATTTACGCCCGGGTTGTTGTTTGCAAAGCGGGTTGGCGCCAATGCTTGACGATACTGAAAAACATTACGCCATCGTGGCACGCGCCATCGAGTACATCCGCGCCAGCGCGAATCGCCAGCCGGAGTTGTGTGAGATTGCCGCTGCCGTAAACTTAAGCGAATTCCATTTGCAGCGTGTGTTTACGCAGTGGGCGGGTGTGTCGCCCAAGCGTTTTTTGCAATATGTCACGAAACAGCACGCGCGCCAGGCGCTGCGCGAATCGGCGGATATTCTTAGTGCGACGTTGTCCACCGGACTCTCCAGCCCAAGCCGCTTGCATGATTTAATGATTGCGTGCGAAGCCATGACGCCGGGTGAAATTAAAGCGCGCGGCGCAGGTGTCAAGATTGGCTATGGCAGCGGCGCGACCCCCTTCGGCCCTGCGTTGCTTGGCTGGACGCCCCGAGGTATTTGCTACTTCGAGTTTCACGATGGTGAGGTTGAGAGCAAGCAACACGCACTGCAGTTGCAATGGCCCGCCTCGGTTTTAGAGCGCGATGATGCGCATGCGGATCGCATCATCGCGCAGATATTCCCGTCGCTACCGCTGCCGGGAAAATTGCATCTGATGCTGCGCGGTACTAATTTCCAGATCAAAGTTTGGGAAGCGCTTTTGAATATCGCGCCCGCACAGCGGGTCTCTTACAGCCAGCTTGCGGCAATGATCGGTGCGCCGAATGCCCAGCGTGCAGTCGGTACGGCGTTGAGTGCCAACACCATTGGCTATCTCATCCCCTGCCATCGCGTCATTCGAGAAACTGGCGAGACCGGGCACTACCGCTGGGGCAGTAACCGCAAAGCGGCGATGTTAGCGTGGGAGGCGAGCAGGAAGAGTACTGCGGCTACATCTGCATTGTTGGATGAGCACACAGACGTAAACATGCGCCGATGAGCATTCGGTACTGATATGGAGAGCGTTACATCCAGCATGCATTACATTCTCGACATGCTGTAGCACATGTTCCGCAACGGGTTAGAATACTGGGAACTATAGAAGCACGTGAAATACTACTGCTTGGTGCAATTTAGTATACAAAGACAAGCGTACGGCTGTTTTGCGTTCCGCCACTGACATCGGAGGTTAGTATGCTTATGCTTAGACGCAACACAACCTTGTTTATCATGTCCGCCGTTCTCATTGGTACGGCCATTACGGTTTTCGCGATGCCACAGAATTCCAGCGATGCGTCACAGCGTCGTGAATTCGAAGAAGTCGGCGCACGGCTCTTAAAGGTACCCATTGCACCGGCTCCGTTCACATTAACCGATCACCTGGGCAACACCTTCACGCACGAACGGCTGAGCGGTGCCTGGAATGTCGTTTTCTTTGGCTATACGCACTGCGCGGATGTCTGTCCGACAACCTTGTCAACGTTGGCGCGCGTTGAGAAAAATTTCGCGGGCAAGGGAGAAGTGAAACGCCCTCAATTTGTGTTTGTGTCGGTCGACCCAAAACGCGATGCGCCCGAGGTGCTGCGTAAATATGTGGCGTATTTCAGCCCCAAAGTGGCTGGGGTGACGGGTAGCCCTCACGAGCTGCGTTCGCTGATACGCAGTCTTGACAGTTACTACGACCACCTGGATCGCGCGACCCGTGTGCGCGTGGATACCGAGCAGGGCGCGGGCGGTGACGATTACCTGGTGGAACATCCGAGCGATTTATATGTGTTTGCGCCGGATGGTAAGCAAGTCGGTTTGATATTTCCACCATTCGATGCGGAACGGGTGGCGCTGGTGCTTGCGAAATTCATGCAGCTTACAATAAGGCGGTAGCGATACAAAAAATGCAGTCACTCAACTCTGCCGCCGATTTGAAAGAATTTTTTCTGCTCGACCCGAGTGTTATTTTTTTAAATCACGGCTCGTTCGGCGCGTGCCCGAAACCGGTATTCCTCGAGTACCAACGCTGGCAGTTCGAGCTTGAACGCCAACCGGTGGAGTTTTTAGCGCGACGCGCTACCGCACTCATGGCCGAAGCTCGCGCCAAACTCGCGGACTATGTGGGGGCGGCTGCGGACGAGCTGATCTATTACCCCAATCCCACGCATGCCATCAATATGGTCGCGCGCAGTCTCGCATTGCAGCCGGGCGATGAGATCCTCACCTCCGATCAGGAATACGGCGCAATGGATCGCACCTGGCACTGGCTGTGCAAAAAAGTCGGCGCCAAGTATGTACATCGATCCATTCCGTTGCCGGTCACCACGTCCGCTGATTTTGTCGAACATTTTTGGCGCGGTGTGAACGAGCGCACCAAGGTGATTTTCATAAGCCATCTTGCCAGCCCGACCGCGTTGATCTTTCCGGTGCAGGCGCTGTGCAAGCGCGCACGCGAACAGGGTATTCTCACGATCATCGACGGGGCACACGTCCCCGGTCACCTGCCGCTGAATCTACATGAGCTCGGTTGTGACATATACACAGGTGCATGCCACAAATGGCTTTCAGCGTCCAAAGGCGCCGCCTTTTTGTATGAGCGGCACGCGGTGCAAAGCTGGCTTGAACCCTTAGTGGTCAGTTGGGGTTGGGGCGATGCTGTTATCGCGCCGACGCTTGCGCGCGGCGAAACACAATTTATCCGCAATCACGAATGGCAAGGCACGCGCGACCTGGCCGCGTTTCTCAGCGTGCCCAGCGCGATCGAATTTCAGAAACAGCAGCGTTGGGATGACGTGCGCACGCGTTGCCATACCTTCGCCGCACAGACGCGCCAGCGCATCAACGCCCTCACCGGGCTGGACTCGATCTGCCCAGATTCACGCGAATGGTTCAATCAAATGGTCACGATTCGTATACCGCGAACGGATTTAGTGCAGCTCAAAACCCGGCTCTACAATGAATTTAAAATTGAAGCGCCACTTATCGACTTAAACAATCAACATTTCATCCGCGTGTCGTATCAAGGCTACAATACAGAAGAGGATATGAACACGTTAATCGCGGCGCTGGAGCAGATACTGCCGGACGGTAGTTGAAACACAGGTAAGTACGAAACGACTCGATTGAGTGGATCAACCTAAAAATCATGCGACTTTGCCGAAGGGCGCTTTCGATTCTGAGTAGTCTTTCAGCTTCTGAAATCAACGGATATTTTGATTTGAGGTTTTTCATGAAACGGTTAGTATTCGCCATATCTACTACTTGGCCAAAGCTTTCCTATTTATGCCTGACGATCTGAACCAGAAAGGACGTTTTGAACCAATACATGAGGCTCATTCTATTGAACAGGTATTGTTTGTTCTACAGTTTGAACGTCCCATCGACGATGTGAATTTTGCGGAAGCGCTAAAAATTGCGGAGCAATTCCAAAATGAATTGCCAGGTCGCGCTGAAATTCAAGGTTTTGAACTTGCTATTGGCGCACCAGTAATTGTGGGTCCAATCCCATTGGGTCCTTCCATTGGAAGTGTATTTCGCAGAATAGGGCCTGATGGAACTGTCCAGAATGAACTTCGATTGCAACGTACTTCTATGACCTTCCGTACGTCGCTATATACCCGTTGGGATGCAGTTTGGACGCAGACTCTAAAATACTTCAGCGACATTATTATTAAGTATGCCGCGCAAACTAGGATGTCAGGGATAAGCCTTAACTACGTAGACAAATTTGCATGGGTCGGGGGCGTAACGGAATGCCGACCAAATCTCCTGCTCCGCCAAGGTTCCAGCTATTTATGCCCGCACGTTTATGCTGCCAAAGATCTTTGGCATAGTCATACTGGGTCATTCTTACGAGTCGACGATAAAATCAAACGTTTACTTAATATCAACGTTGATTACCTTGATGAACATCCGCCCACTGGGTCGCGACGTGTAGTAACTATTACAACAGTGATGAGTGACCTCATAAATCAGCTAGGCTATGCCGCTACAGAAATACCGACGAACAATGTTGTCGAGTTCGTTGACGCCCACATGAGACAGCTACACGATTTTGGTAAGGAAGTGTTCGGTCAGATAATAAATGATGAAATGTGTAAGCGCATCGCGCTTAAGGATAAAAAATGACTTACCCATTGAGCACTGCCACTGCGGCTAATTTTATTATCGCACTGATGACAATATCGTCAGTGCCCACGCTCAGTCAGATTCCAAACACATCGGAACAACAAATTCGACCCGCCCAAAAGACAACAACGCGGTCACCAACGGCTGAAAGCGAAGGGGTTCTTCCGTCGGCATACGTTACGCAGACGACTTCAATCCCTGCGATTCTTGCTACGGCCCAATATTCCGAGTCGGATCGACCGACTACTTTGAAGGAAATGCTTGTAGGCGAACTTAGGGGTTGGGGCCTATTAAATGCAGACTGGGATGGCGAAGGAGCGGCTGCGCCTGATGCCCGTTCCCTGAAAGAAGCGGTTTCATTCATCAGCCTGCTTGGCGAAAGCGACATCCTCCCCGAGCCAATGCTTCATAGCTCGGGCCACGCCGGACTATTTTGGAAGGACGACAGCTTGTACGCGGATGTCGAATTTCTCGGTGATGGGCGTGCCGCCTACTACATAGAACGACAAGGAGATAAACACAAAGGTGTTATTAAATTCGATTCTCAAAAAATGCCCGCTGTGTTCCCGGCTCTCCTCCGGGCTTAAAGGCCTTCTTTATCGATTGATTGGGCGCAGCATTGATTGCTGTGCTATCAACCAACGCACTCCTCACGACGAGCAACGCGTAGCCGTAATCAGCGCTGCCGCCCCGAATTGTGTCTGTGAAAAAGTTCGCATGAGCAAACATTCACCGTGCCCTGTGGCTGACGCAGAAACACTTGCTCGTTTCATTTTCTCGCCGATACATATCAATAAGAAGACAGGCGCTGTAAAGCCATCAATTTTTTCCCATGTGCACTCAAAAGGTTGTTCCATTCAGCGTGACTCAGTGGCAAGAACTGACGAAATAGTTACGTTCGTAAAGAATTTTCTTTCCGCACGAGACGACTTTACTTGGATAGGGGTTCTTTCCAGTCAATGCCAAAATGTGCGAGGTATTAAAGCTGGCGAAACCAGCGACCGTGCTGTCTGTGTCTTCGACACTGCGAATTTGGAAAACCCCGCGCACGGAGAGTTGTTCCAGACACACTACGTAATTGAAGAGTCCGACAAACTGGAGCTACGTCGAAAGCTCTTCGCCGCCTTCGGCAATGAAGTCGTTATCCATCCATCGCAATATCGGAACGGAGCAGCTTGGGCGCAGTTACCCCAGCAGCTTCAGGCTAGGCATAAAAAGCAATGAGCTAATCAGCATTTGTCAGCGACCGATTACGGCATCACTCACAGTGACCACACTGGCCGTAAGCACGCGCAGCCTAAACCGTAAACCCCGCAAGAATTTCCACCGCGCGATGCAACTGCGTGTGCGGTGTGTAGTAGTGCGGTGAAAAGCGCACGCCGCCGCCGCGCGGTGCGCAGAACACGTTGTTCTCGGTGAGGTAGTCATGCAGTAACGCTTGCTGTGCGCTGCGGTGGCGGAACGTGACAATTCCTGCGTAACGGCCTGGGGTGGTGTCGGTGATGAGTTCATAATCGGGCAGGGCCGCGATGTGTTCGAGCAAAAACGCCGCATTTTCAAGTACGCGTCGTTCTACTTCTTCCATACTGGTTTCCAGTAGCAGCGACACGCTGGCATTCAGTGCGTGGATACCCAGCATGTTGGGGCTGCCGCATTCGAAGCGGCGCGCGCTGTGCGCAGGGGTCCAGGTGTCGGCATTATAGTTGCCGGAATTTTCGACCATGTGCCAGCCGAACTGATGCAAACGTAGGCGCTCGCGTAATTCTGCACAGCAATAAAACACCGCGACACCTTCGGGGCCTAGCAGCCACTTGTGACCGTCGGCGGCGACGAAATCGCCTTGGATGTCTTGCACGTCGAAGTGCAACGCGCCGAGGCTTTGAATCGCATCCACGCAGAACAATGCGCCGTGCGCACGGCAGTGTCGGCCGAGGCGTTGCAGATCGATGCGCAGGCCGCTGGCATATTGCACCGAGCTGATGGATACCACGCGCGTGCGCGCGTCCATGTTGTTTATCAACGCGTCTTCGGGAGTCGCAGCCGAGTGTAAATTTACCCGTCGGACCTGCACGCCGCGCGATGTCAATGACTCCCACACAATCCGGTTGGAGGGAAATTCCTGATCGCTGATCACCACGTTGTCGCCGGGTTGCCAGTCCAAACCGTAGGCGACGACGGAGAGCGCCTCCGAGGTGTTTTTCAACAACGCAATGTCATCGACGGAAGGCGCGTTGAGCAGGGTTACGAGGCGCTGTTTGAGTTGTTGTTCGGTCGCGTTCCAGCGCGGATAGTTCAGCGCGCCGGTCGTGACATTTTCTTGGGTAAAGCGTTGTACCGCCTCGGCACAACGTTTGGGCCATGGAGCCACAGCCGCGTGATTGAGATAAATCAGATCTGGGCGTAGCGGGAATTCAACATCGGTGTCGTTCATGGCGGGTATGGTAACGTGCGTCGCGCCTATTTCCGAAGCGGCGAGTTACCACCCCGTTCCGAAAATTTTTTTGTTGACGAAGGAGCGGTCGGCGTTTTATAAATGTATCCGAAATACATCTTAATGTTGGCGTAATCATTCCAGCGTATGCAGGCGTTGGACAAACAATAATTCCATTCATACAGGAGTAATACCAATGACACAGTCGCTCTACGATACCTTGGGTGGGGAAGCCGCCGTGAACGCTGCCGTGGATATCTTTTACCGCAAAGTATTAGCCGACAGCCGTATCAGCCGTTTTTTCGAAGGCGTGGATATGGATAAACAGGCCAACAAGCAAAAAGCATTTTTAACGATGGTGTTTGGCGGACCGAATAAATACACCGGCAAAGACATGCGCACCGGTCACGCGCATTTAGTAAAAATGGGGCTGAACGATTCGCACGTCGATGCGGTGATCGAGA